>JAZKYB010000220.1:0-23386 GCA_045611905.1 Acutalibacteraceae bacterium
CGCTTATAATTTTCATTTTCAGTTGTTGTATTTATTCATTGCTGAATCAATACCCTTTGTAATAATTTCTTTAATGGCTAAGGTTGACTTTTTAAGGGCCAAATCAAGGTTTTCCTTATCGCTTTGGGGGAATTTTGAAAGCACCCAGTCAGCCAAATCATAATCGGGGTGTGGTTTTTGCCCAACACCAATTTTTATTCGCATAATGTCGGCGGTACCCATAAGTGCAATAATGTCTTTCATACCGTTGTGGCCGCCATGGCTGCCGTTTTTACGCATTCTTATTTTGCCCACATCTAATGAAACATCATCAAAAACAATAATAATTCGGTTAGTTGGGATTTTGTAAAATGCGGCAATTTTTTGCACTGCTTTGCCCGAACAATTCATAAAGGTTTGGGGCTTTACAACAAGCAAGCGGTTTGCACCAACCTTACATTCACCGAAAAGGGCGTCATATTTATTTTTGTTAAAGTTGCCGCCGTTTTCATCCATAAAACGCTCAACCGCGGCAAAGCCAATATTGTGGCGGGTATTGTCATATTGCGAAGTTGGGTTACCAAGCCCGACAATCAGCCAATCATAAGTGGGTTTTTTAGAAAAAATCATTTTATCACCAACCACATTTTAACATATACTTATCCGTTATTCAAGCAAAAAACACTTGACACATATAAAATAAAGTTGTATTATGATTTTAATAAATGCTGTGATAAAGGACATTAGTTTTTTGCAATGTTTTCAGAGAATGCGGGTCGTCGGCTGCAAGCCCGCTAAACTAACAAAAAATGAAACCACCTTTTAGCTGCACGGGGTAAAAAACCGTTGCCGTAAATCTTGCGTTAAAGGTATCAAAGTGCCGATTTTTTTCGGAATTTGGGTGGAACCGCGGAGAAATTTTACTTCGTCCCTGTTTTAGGGGCGAAGTTTTTTTGTTTTTTAGGAGGAAAATTTTATGATTAAAGTTGTTTTAAGGGATAATGTCAAGGAATTTAACGACGGCATTACAGCTTATGAAATTGCAAAGTCTTTTGGCGGTGGCTTTTATAAAAATGTTTGCGCCGCTAAAATTAATGGTAAAAACTGCGATTTAAGAACAGTTTTAAATGACGGCGATAATTTAGAACTTTTAACATTTGATGATGAATACGGTCGCTGGACCTTCCGTCATACTGCGTCACACATTTTGGCACAGGCAGTAAAGCGTTTGTTCCCAGAAGTAAAGCTTGCCATTGGCCCTGCTGTTGATGAAGGTTTTTATTATGACTTTGATGTTGAAAAAAGTTTCACACCTGACGATTTATTAAAAATTGAAGGTGAAATGAAAAAAATTGTTAAAGAGGATTTAGAAATCACCCGTTTTTCACTTCCTAAAGCAGATGCAGTTGCAAAGTTTGAAAATGAAAACGAACCTTATAAGGTGGAACTTGCCGAGGGTATTGCCGGCGGTGAAGAAATCAGCTTTTATTCACAAGGCGATTTTACCGATTTATGCGCAGGCGCACACCTTATGAGCACCGGTTTGGTTAAAGCGTTTAAACTTACTTCTGCAACAGGTGCTTATTGGCGTGGTGATTCTTCTAAAAAAATGCTTTGCCGTGTTTACGGTACTGCTTTCCCAAAGGCAAGCGAACTTGAAGCCCACCTTACAATGCTTGAAGAAGCAAAGAAGCGTGACCACAATAAACTTGGTCGTGAACTTGAAATTTTCACCACCGTTGACACAATTGGTCAAGGTCTTCCAATAATGCTTCCAAAGGGCACAAAAATTCTTCAAATTTTGCAACGCTTTGTTGAAGATGAAGAAGAAAGAAGGGGTTGGCTTCGCACCAAAACACCACTTATGGCAAAAAGCGACCTTTACAAAATTTCTGGTCACTGGGACCATTATCGTGATGGTATGTTTGTTATGGGCGACCCCGAAGACGAAAGCAAGGAATGCTTTGCACTTCGCCCAATGACCTGCCCATTCCAATATCAAGCATATTTAAACCGTGCCCGTTCTTACCGTGATTTGCCTTTGAGATATGGCGAAACTTCAACCCTTTTCAGAAATGAAGAATCGGGCGAAATGCATGGTCTTATTCGTGTTCGTCAGTTCACTATTTCTGAAGGTCATTTAATTTGCACACCCGAACAATTGGAAGAAGAATTCAAGGCATCGCTTGAACTTGCAATATTTATGCTTAAAACCCTTGGTCTTTATGAAGATGTTTCTTACCGTTTCTCACAATGGGACCCCGACAATAAAGAAAAATATATCGGCACTACAGAGCAATGGAACGAAGCACAGGATATGATGGGCAAAATTTTAGACCATCTTGAAATTCCTTATAAAGTTGGTGTTGGCGAAGCTGCTTTCTATGGTCCAAAGCTTGACATTCAAATTAAGAATGTTTACGGCAAGGAAGATACCCTTATTACAATTCAAATCGACCAAATGCTTGCCGAAAAGTTTGGTATGGAATATGTTGACCGTGACGGCCAAAAGAAAAATCCATATATTATTCACCGCACATCAATTGGTTGTTACGAACGCACCTTAGCACTTCTTATTGAAAAATATGCAGGTGCTTTCCCAATGTGGCTTGCTCCCACACAGGTTAAAATTCTTGCCATTGCGGACAGTCATCTTGATTATGCTTACGATGTTAAAAAGCAATTGGAAGCAAAGGGTATGCGTGTTGAACTTGATGACCGCAACGAAAAAATCGGTTATAAAATCCGTGAAGCACGCCTTCAAAAAGTACCTTATATGCTTGTTATCGGCGACAGCGAAGTTGAAGCCGGTGCGGTTGCAGTTCGTCAGCGTGGCGAAAACGGTGACCTTGGCGCAATGCCACTTGCTGACTTTATTGATAAAGCAGTAGAAGAAATTGAAACCAAGGTAATTAAATAAAATTAAAAACCCGTGCAACAGCACGGGTTTTCTTATTTGTCATCCTTATAAGGAACATATTTTATTTTTTTCTTTTTGCGTGGCATATTAAGTTTAATGCAAATTAAAATAAAGCCAACAATAATAACTGCAATTACAAGATAAACAAATTTCATTGCACGGCTTGTGAAAAAGTCTTTAACAATTTTAAAGAAATATAAAAGTTTGCTTTGTTTAATATCTTCATTTGCAATTAAATCAACCTTGCCAATAACCTTTTCGGCATAAATAATTTCGGCATATCCAAGCACCTGACCTTTTTTAATTGGTGCGGTAGCGGTTTCGTTTTGGTAATATGGCTTTACAACAATGGTGGAATCATCCGCTTCTTTTGGTAAAACCGAAACGAAGGGCTCTTTAAAGTAAAGGGGCACAAAATCGGTATCAAGTGATAATTCAAGCGGAATTTCAAAAACCTGTTCGCTGCTGTTGGCAATTTCCTTAAAGGTGAAATTGTTAAATGCCCAACGGTATAATTCACGGCTTTCTAAAAATTCGTGGCGGTTATTGCGGTTGTTAGGGCATTTAAATAAAATGCACATATAGTTATAACCGTTATATGAAGCGGTGCTGACAAGGCATCTGCCTGCAACATCGGTGTAACCTGTTTTGAAGCCCTTGGCATATTGATAATAATATCTTGTGGAATTATCAAGCAAAAAGTTTGTGGTGGAAAGGGTACGGGTTGTACCGCTTGTGGTAACCAGCTTATAGCGTGATTTTGAAGTAACTTCGTTTATAATATCAAATTTTTTAGCATAAAGTGTTAGCTTATAGGTGTCTTGCGCGGTGGTATAGGTGCCTTCATCGTGAAGACCAACAGGGTTTGAATAATGTGTGCCCGAAAGGCCAAGCTCTTGCGCTTTTTGGTTCATCATATCAACAAAGCTGTCAACACTGCCGCCAAAAATTGCAGCCGCCAAATATGTGCAGTCACCAAATGATGATAAAAGCACGGTGTAAAGCAAATCAAGTTGGGTAAATTCTTCACCAACATTTAAAAGTGAAACCGAAAGCCCTGTGCCAAGGCAAATGTCAAACGCTTCTTGTGTAAGTGTCACCTTTGCATCAGGGTCCCACTTGTCGCTTTCAACCATTAAAACGGCGGTCATAATTTTGGTAATAGATGCCGGGTAAACCTTTTGGTTTGAGTTCTTTTCCCAAAGCACTTCGCCTGTATCTAAGCTTACAAGCATACCGCTTTCGGCGGTAATATCAAAGGTTGTAATTTCATAAGCAGAGGCGCAAATGGGGCTTATAACCGATAATAATATTAAAAAACATACAAAAAATATGGAAAAAATCTTTTTTGGCATAGAAATCTCCTTCAATATGTAGTATAATGATTTCATACAATGTTATTATATCAGTATTTCATTTAAAAATAAAGCATTATTTTGTAAAAGAGGTGACGAAATTTGGTTTATATAACAGGGGATATGCACGGCGAACTTGAACGCCTTTATGACAAAAATTTCAGAAAACTTAAAAGTGGCGACATTTTAATTTGCACGGGCGACTTTGGTTACATATTTTCGGGAGATAAAACCGAAAAAGAAGTTATAGACTATTTGGCGTCACGCCGTTTTGTAACGGCATTTATTGATGGCACACACGATAATTTGGAACGCATTTACCGTTCGCGCGTTACCTATTGGCACGGTGGTATGGTGCATAGAATAAAGGGTAATCTAATACATTTAATGCGTGGCCAAATTTTTAATTTAGAAGGTAATTCGTTTTTTACGTTTGGTGGCGGAGAAAGCACCGACCGTGAAATGCGGCGCGAACAAGGCACTTGGTGGAGCGATGAAGAGCCCACCGCACTTGAAATGGCCGAAGGTGCAAAAATTTTGGACGAGGTTGGCTGCAAGGTTGATTATTTTATAACACACGAGCCACCTTCTTTGGTAAAAAGCGCAATGCTGCTTAGAAACGGCAATACCGACCGTGTAAATAAGCTTAATGGTTATTTTCAGGAAATAGGTTCGGCTTGTGAATTTAAGCACTGGTATTTTGGTTCGCTGCACGAGGATAGGGTTATAACACCCCACCACACCTGTGTTTTCAAAAAGATGATTAAGATTGAAAAAGCCACCAAAAAAACGGCTGAAAACGAGCACGACTTGACAAGTGTGGTAAAATAATATAGTAAAAAACTTTTTAAAAATAAAGTAAAACTTATTTGGAGGTTGTTTATGATAAGCACCGACAGACTTTGTATGGGCTGTATGAACGATAACGGCGGGGAAGCAGTTTGCCCCATTTGCGGTTTCGATTCAAAGGCAAAAAACCCTAAAAATGCGGTTTCACTTAAAACAGTTATTAACGACCGTTTTGTAATTGGCAGGGTTTTATCGGTAAATGGTGAAGGCATTACCTATATTGGTTGGGACACCCTTAATGATTCAATTGTTAAGGTTGTGGAATATTTCCCCGCAGGTGTTGCAAAGCGCAATGCTGACAAAACAGTTTCAATTTTAAAGGGTAAGGAATACACCTTTAACGAGGGACTTTTGCAGTTTTTGGAAATTAACAAGGCAATTAAGTCAAGTGAATTACCATCTTTAATTCCTGTAATTGAAACTTTTGAAGAAAACGGTACGGCTTTTGCAATTAAGCAAAACATTGCCGGTATTACTTTAAGTGATTTTCTTAAACAAAACGGCGGCACATTGAAGTGGGAACAAGCCCGTGCGCTTTTCTTGCCACTTATTGACACAATTAAAGGCATGCATGACCTTGGAATTATTCACAAGGGCATCTCAACCGAAACAATAATTGTTGGTCGTGACGGCAAGCTTCGCCTTGATGATTTTTCAATAAACAAACTTCGTTATGAAAATGATGAAATTCAGTTCGAAGTTTTAGATGGCTTTGCCGCTGCCGAACAGTATAAAACTGAAGAAGAGTTTCACATTGATGCATATACTGATGTTTATGGTTTTTGCGCAACACTTTTCAATGTTTTAATTGGCACATTGCCGCCAAAAGCTACTGCCAGGCTTGAAAATGATGTTATGTCAATTCCCGCAAGATTTGCTGAAGAATTACCGCGACAGGTGCTTTCATCCCTTGCTAACGGTTTACAAGCAAGACCTGCTGACCGCACAAGCGATATTGAAACACTTAAAAATCAATTGGTTTATGGTGAAATCCCAACCGCTGCCCCCGCTGATGATAAAAAAGCTGCAAAGGGCGAAAAGAAAGCGTCAGGTAACGGCAAGGTTGTGCTTGTTACAACCGTAATTACCGTAATTTGCTTCTTAATTTTAGGTGTTGTTTTAATGTTCACCGTCTTCCGTGAAGATATTTTTGGCAGAAACGAAGATGTTGATTCAAGCACACCTTCTACAAGTGCACCGGTTGTTGATAATATCGGTGACAGGCCTGATGATATACCCGGCGAAGTTGAAAAGCTTTACGCTGTACCCGATTTTACAGGTGAATATTATTCCTCAATTATTGAAAAAGAATCAAACGAAAACTTTGTATTTGTTCTTAAAAAGCAAGAATATTCTTCCCAACCACGCGGTACGGTTTGTGCACAGTCGGTTGCAAAGGGAACGAGCGTTAAAAAGGAAACTGAAATAGAACTTGTTATAAGTCTTGGACCACAAGACTTTAAAATGCCCAGTGTTTTAAACAAGAGCGAAACCGAAGCAAAGTTAGAACTTTTAAAGAGCGGATTTTTGTATGAAAACATTGAAGTTTTGGAAAAATATGACGAAACATATACACCAAACCAAATTATTGAACAATATCCTGCCCCGGGTGCACAGGTGCACGCTAATATGAGCGTTAAGATTTATATCAACACTTATCAGGGTGAAGATTACGAATAAAAAATAATGCTTGATTTTTAATATTATATATGTTATAATCTCAAATGTAATATTTCAAAGGAAAGGTGAGTGGCTAAACAGCCGCTCACTTTTGTTTTGCAAGGAGTTGAATTTATGGCAAGTGCGGCAGAACGAGTTTATGACCTTATAAAAGCCACAGTTGAAGCACAGGGCGTTGCTTTGTGGGATGTGCGCTTCGTTAAGGAAGGGGCTTCGTGGTATTTGCGTGTTTTCATTGATAAGGAAGACGGAATTTCTATTGATGACTGCACCAATGTTTCCCATGCAATTGACCCGATTTTAGACGAACATGACCCTATTGACAAATCTTATTATTTAGAGGTTTGCTCCTGCGGGTTTGAACGTGAATTAACCCGTGACACACATTACGGTGCTGTAATTGGTCAAAAAATAAAGGTAAAACTTTATAAGGCCATTGATGGCACAAAGGAATTTATCGGCACGCTTTTGGCAGCGGGCGATGAAATTGTAATGGATGTTGACGGTAATGAAATGAAGTTTGAATTAAAGCAAATTTCAAAAGCAAATGTATGTTATTTTGATTAATGGAGGAATATAGAAAAATGGCAAGAGCAAAAAAAGTTAAAAAAGACGAAATAAATAATGCTGAATTTTTTGCAGCACTTAAAGCAATGGAAGAAGAAAGAGGAATTCCTATGGAATTCATTGCTGAAAAAATTGCTGATGCAATTACCGTTGCTGCCCGCAAGGATTACGGCGGAAACGAAATTGTTTCCTGTGTAATTGACCCTGAAAAAGAAATTTTCACAGTTACTGCACGCAAAACAGTTGTTGATGAAGTGTTAGATCCTTATACCGAAATTTCAAAAGAAGATGCCGCTTTAATTGACCCTATGTCTATTGAAAACGGTTTCGTTGATATTAAGCTTGACCCAAGAAAGTTTGGTCGTGTGGTTGCACAAAATTCTAAAAACAATTTCCGTCAAGGTGTGCGTGAAGCCGAAAGAGGACATACTTTGGCTGAATTCCAAAGCCACACTAAAGAATTATTGTCAGCACTTGTTCAAAAAATTGACCCCAAAACAGGCAATGCTATTTTGGCTATCGGTCACAGCGAAGCAACACTTCCAAAGGCCGAACAAGTACCTGATGAAGTTTTAAAAGAAGGCGACCACATTAAAGTTTATGTGGTTGATGTAAAAGAAACTGACCGCGGTCCACGTGTAATGCTTTCTCGCACACATCCCGGTCTTGTAAAACGCCTTTTTGAAACCGAAGTTCCCGAAATTTTTGACGGCACAATTGAAATTAAATCGGTTTCTCGTCAAGCAGGTTCACGCACAAAGTTGGCTGTTTATTCACCCAACCCGGAAATTGACCCAATTGGCGCTTGTATCGGTCCACGTGGCGAACGTGTTAACCGCATTGTAGAAGAACTTGCAGGCGAAAAAATTGATATCGTTAAATACAGCGAAGACCCCGTGCTCTTCGTTTCTGAAGCCCTTTCTCCCGCTAAGGTTACTTCGGTTGAAATCATCAGCGAAGAACCAAAAGCATGCAAGGTTAAGGTGCCCGATGCACAATTATCACTTGCTATTGGTAATAAGGGACAAAATGTTCGTCTTGCTGCCAAACTTACCGGTTGGAAGATTGACATTCATCCCGAAAGCGGTTACTACGGCGAATAATTTTAAATTTTAAGAGGAAATGTTATGACTGTTAAAAAAATCCCCATGCGTATGTGCACCGGCTGTCACGAAATGAAGCCGAAAAAAGAGCTTATACGCGTTGTAAAAACACCCGAGGGTGAAATAAAACTTGACTTTACCGGCAAACTTAACGGCAGGGGTGCTTATATTTGTAACTGTGCCGATTGTTTTAAAAAAGCCAAAAAACAAAATTCGTTGTCACGGGCTTTTGGTATGGCGGTATCGGCCGAGGTTTATGACCAATTAGAAAAGGCATTAAGTGAAGCAAATGAATAAAATTTTAACACTTTTGGGCTTTGCCGCAAAAGCGGGAAAACTTTCATTTGGTATGGATATGTCAAAAGCGGCAGTAAAAAGCGGAAAAAGTTTTCTTGTGGTTTGTGCCGCTGATGTTTCAGAAAAAAGCAAAAAAGAAATTGGCTTTTTTGCTGACAGTAATAACATTTCGTTAGTTTCTTTAAAGGATGCAGATATTGAAGCTGTATCAAAAGCCGTAGGACGAAAATGCGGTATTATTTCGGTAAATGATAAATCTTTTGCCGAAGCAATTGAAGGAGGATATGCTAATGACCAATAAATATAAAGTCAGTGACCTTGCTAAAGACCTTAATATGAGTTCGAAGGAAGTGGCCGCCCTTGCAACCGAAACTTCTGGTGTTGAAAAGAAATCAAGTGCCACTTTGAACGAGCAAGAAATCGGTCGTTTTTTCAATAAATTAACAAAAGATAATGCGGTAAAAAGTTTTGCCGTTTACTTTGCTACAGGTGATGAAGCACGAGAAAAGGCCAAAAAAGCGCGTGAAGAAGAAAAGAACAAAAAGCTTTTGGAACAAATGGCAATTTTGGAACAATTAAAGGCGGCAGCAGCTGCTGAAGATGCGAAAAACAAGCCGACACCCAAAAAGCCCGAACCTAAAAAGGTTGAAGAGAAAAAGGTTGAAGAGAAAAAAGTTGAAGCCCCAAAAACTCAACCTCAAAAGGCCGCACCAAAACCCGAAGTTAAAAAGGCGGAACCAAAGGAAGAAGCTAAAAAGGTTGAAAAGAAGGCAGAAAAACCCGTTGAAGTTAAGAAGGAACATAAACCTTCTGACCCACAACCCTTTGTTTCAAAGAAAAAGGATAAAGTTGCAGGTGACACACCAAACCGTGGCCCTGCCGAAATTCGCCATATCGATACCCGCACCTCTCATGTGAATATTGATAAATATAACGAAAAATATGAAACAATTGCCCCCGCAAATTCTATGCAGGACAATTATTCACGCAAGCAAAAGATTAAACAAAAATCTAAAGATTATAAGCGCCCACAAGGTGCAAAGCGTGAGACCGAAGCAGATAAAATGCGCAGAATGCAGCTTGAACGCATTAAGAAAACCCCAATTACAGTTACTGTTGGGGATGAAATTACTGTGGGCGAGCTTGCAGCTGCTTTAAAGAAAACCGCTGCTGAAGTTATTAAAGAACTTTTAAAACTCGGTATGATGACTACTGTTAACCAAGTAATCGATTATGATACTGCTGAAATTGTTGTTACCGAAATGGGTGCTAAGATTCAAAAAGCAGTTGTTGTTACCATTGAAGAAAAAATTATGGACGACACCGAAGATACTGCTGAAAATCTTAAGCCACGCAGTCCTGTTGTTGTTGTAATGGGTCACGTTGACCATGGTAAAACATCACTTTTGGACGCTATTCGTGACACTGCAGTTACTTCAACCGAAGCAGGTGGTATTACACAGCACATTGGTGCTTATCGTGTAAACTGCAACGGTGAAGATATTACCTTCCTTGATACACCCGGTCACGCAGCGTTTACTTCAATGCGCCAACGCGGTGCAATGGCTACTGACATTGCAGTGCTTGTTGTTGCGGCTGACGACGGTATAATGCCTCAAACTATTGAAGCAATTAACCACGCAAAAGCTGCAAAGGTGCAAATTATTGTTGCAATAAACAAGATGGATAAGCCCGAAGCAAACCCCGACCGTATTATGCAACAACTTACCGAACACGAACTTGTGCCTGAAGAATGGGGCGGCGATATTATTTGCGTTCCTGTTTCTGCAAAGACACACATGGGTATTGACAACCTTTTGGAAAACATTCTTTTGGTTGCCGAAATGCAAGAACTTAAAGCGAACCCCGACCGTCGTGCAAAGGGTATTGTTATTGAAGCACGCCTTGATAAAGGCCGTGGCCCTGTTGCATCACTTCTTGTTCAAAACGGTACTTTAAGAACAGGTGATATTATTGTTGCGGGCACAGCCGTTGGCCGTGTTCGTGTAATGAGTAATGAAAACGGCGTTGAACTTAAAGAAGCAGGCCCTTCAGTTCCTGTTGAAATTACAGGTCTTGCTGAAACACCAAATGCAGGTGACGTTTTCGACGCTGTATCAGACGAACGCTTGGCTCGTCAGCTTGTTGAACAAAGAAAACAAAAGGCAAAAGACGAACTTAATAATGCAAAACAAAAGGTTACACTTGATAATCTTTTTGATAACCTTTCAGCCGGTGAACTTAAGGAACTTAACATTATTGTTAAGGCCGATGTTCAGGGCTCGGTTGAAGCTGTAAGAGAAAGTCTTGTTAAACTTTCAAATGATGAAGTTAAGGTATGCGTAATTCATGGCGGCGTTGGTGCTGTTAACGAATCTGACGTTACCTTGGCACAGGCATCGGGTGCAATTATCGTTGGCTTTAACGTTCGACCTGACGCAGTTGCAAAAGAAACTGCCGAACGTGAAGGCGTTGATATGCGTATGTACCGCATTATTTATGACTGTATTGAAGAAATTGAAGCCGCTATGAAGGGTATGTTAGCACCCAAATACCGTGAAAATATCATCGGTACTGCCGAAGTTAGAAGTGTTTACAAAATTTCTAATGTTGGTACCATTGCGGGTTGTTATATCACAAACGGTAAGGTTGCCCGTTCAGCGCAACTTCGTCTTGTTCGTGACGGCATTGTAATTTGCGAAGATAAGATCGATTCGCTTCGTCGCTTTAAGGATGACGTTAAAGAAGTTGCTCAAGGTTATGAATGTGGTATTGGTCTTGAAAAATTTGCCGATATTAAAGAGGGAGATATTTTCGAGGCGTTCATTATGGAGGAATATAGAGACTAATGGCAGGATTTAAAATTAACCGTATAACATCTGATGTAAGGGTTTGTCTGTCAGAAATTTTGCGAGAGGTTAAAGACCCAAGGGTTAGTAAACTTTTAAGCATTGTTAAGGTTGATGTAACAAACGACCTTTCTTATGCAACGGTTTATGTCAGCGCTATTGAGGGCTATGAAGCGACTGTTCAGTCGGTTAAAGCCCTTAAGGGTGCTTCGGGCTATATAAGGCACGAAATGGGCGCAAGACTTAAGCTTCGCAAGGTTCCCGAACTTCGCTTTATAGCAGATGATTCTATAGGGCACAGTGCAAAAATTTCTAAAATCATTGAATCTTTTAAAGAGGAAAATAATGAACAAGAATAAAAAAGAAACTTGTTGCCAAATGCTTAATTTAAAGCAAACGGCAAGGTATTTAAAAAAGCACGATAATTATATAATACTGACTCATACTTCACCTGATGGCGATACATTGGGTTCGGCTTATGCGCTTTATTACGGGCTTAATGAAATAGGCAAAACTGCTTGTGTTTTGTGTCCTGATGTTATTCCCAAAAAGTATGACTTTTTTGTGCGCCCCACAAACCATGTAACCTTTGAAAATTCAACGGTTATTGCGGTGGATATCGCTGACAGAAAGCTTTTGGGCGCTTTGGAAAAGGATTTTGGCGATAAAATCGACCTTAATATTGACCACCACATTACAAATGGTCATTATGCAAAGCAATTATTTCTTGATGTTGACGCTGCTGCAACCGCTGAAATGATTTTTGAACTTTTAACGGTTATGCGTGTTAATATCAATGATATAACTGCAAGGGCGCTTTATGCAGGTATAGCAACGGACACAGGTTGCTTTAAATATTCAAATGTAACCGCAAAAACACACTTAATTGCATCAATGCTTTATGATTATAATATTAACACAGGTGAAATTAACCGCCTTATGTTTGACACAAAGTCAAAAAATCTTTTGGATTTGGAACGCCGTGTGCTTGAAGGTATGGAATATCACTTTAATGACAAGTGTGTAATTTTAAGTGTTACAACTGAAATGCAACAACAAACAGGTTGCTTTGGTGATGAACTTGAAGGTATAGCGCTTATTTCTCGCAGTGTTGAAGGTATTGACATTGGCATTACCGCAAAGCAAATTGATGAAGATGCTTTTAAGGTTTCAATTCGTACTTTTGAAAAAATTAACGCTGCCGAAATTGCCAAAGAACTTGGCGGCGGCGGGCATAAGTCTGCTTCGGCTGCCATTTTAAAGGGCAGTATTGATGAAGTGAAAGCGCAAATTTTAACTGTTGCCCAAAAATATATGGTGGACTAAAATGCAGGGGCTTGTGTTAATAAATAAGCCGCAGGGCATTACCTCGTTTTCGGCGGTGGCAAGAATAAAACGCATTGCCCACGAAAAACGTGTGGGACATACAGGTACATTAGACCCAATGGCAACAGGTGTTTTGCCTGTGCTTTTGGGGCGTGCCACTGTGCTTTCTTCGCTTATGCTTGATGACGATAAAAAATATATTGCAAAGGTAAAACTTGGCGTTTTAACCGACACCGACGATATTACAGGCAATATTATTGCTGAAAATAAGGTGGAAGTAAGCCAAGCGGAAGTTGATAATATAATAAAAAATTTTGTTGGAAAAATTTCACAAACACCACCAATGTACAGCGCCCTTAAAAAAGACGGTGTGCGTCTTTATGATTTGGCACGCCAAGGCAAAACAGTGGAAATTAAACCCCGTGAAGTTGAAATTTTCGAGTTATCAATTTTATCGCCGCTTGATAAGGATAACTGTTTTACAATGCTTTGCCATGTTTCAAAGGGTACATATATAAGGTCACTTGCACGGGATATTGGTAATGCACTTGGTTGCGGCGCAACTTTAAGTGGGCTTGACCGTATTATGACATCCGGCTTTGATATTTCTGACTGTGTTATGCTTGATGATATAAATGAAGAAAACATAACCGATTTTATATTAGATGAAGAAATAGCCGTTAATCATTTACGGGCTTTAAGCGTTACAAAAAACCAAGCAGTTAGGTTTTGTAATGGTGGGCAACTTTCATTTGAACGACTTAATGTTCAAAATTTTGCGGAAAACGAACTTTTAAGAATTAAATATAAAAATCAATTTTTGGGCATTGGCATTGCTGACTGCCCAAAACAACAAATTGCAATTAAATGCATAGTAAATTATCCGGAGGTGTAAATAGTGAAAACCGCAGTTGCGTTAGGTACTTTTGATGGTATTCATTTAGCGCACCAAAGTGTGTGTAATTTGCCAAACGGATATAAAAAAGTGGCAGTAACCTTTGAAATGCCGCCCAAAATGCTTATTAGCGGTGTGGTTGAACTTATTTACAGCTTTGAAGATAAGTGCAAATATTTGAAAGAACTTGGTTTTGATGAAATTATAACACTTGATTTTGAAAAGGTTAAAAATACCGACCCGCTTGACTTTTTAAGTTTTTTAAAAAATGAAATAGGTGCCGATTATATTTCTTGCGGATTTAATTATCACTTCGGCAAAAATGGTGGCGGTGATACAAAAACACTTGCCGATTTTTGCAATAAAAATGGTATAGAATTAAAAATTATGCCGTCTTACCTTTTGGAAAACAGCGAAATTATTTCATCAACATACATTCGCACTTTGCTTAAAAATGGCGAGGTTGAAAAAGCAAATAAGTATTTATATAAGCCGTTTTGCTTTGAGACCAAGGTTTTGTCGGGCGATAAGCGTGGAAGAACTATTGGTTTTCCAACCATCAACCAAAAATACCCTGAAGATTTAGTTAAACTTTGTTTTGGCGTTTACAAAACAAGGGTGGAATTTGACGGCAAAAGCTATGACGGGATAACCAATATTGGTATTAGACCTACATACGAAATTGATTATGTTATAAGCGAAACATATATTAAAAACTTTTCGGGTGATTTATACGGCAAAAATGTAAAAATCACCCCAATAAAATTTTTAAGGGAAGAAAAGAAGTTTGATTCTTTAGAAGAACTTAAAAAACAAATTGAAATAGATTTAGAAAATTAAATCAGCGCTAACTTTTTATTAAAAGTTCACGCTGATTTTTGTTTTTATAGCAAATATAGTAAAAAATTTTCATATTAAGTAGTATTATTTTTATTTAACGTAACATCTTGAAAAAATGAATATTAGTATGTTATAATTTAAATACAACAATGCTATAATTGAATTTTAAAAAAGTTTTATAAAGATAATTATTGAAAGGATAAAAATATGAAGATTGCATTAATTGCACACGATAAAAAGAAAAACGAAATTATTGAACTTGCAAAAAAATATAAAGATGTACTTGGTAAGTACGAATTATATGCTACTGGATCCACCGGGACACTTATAATGGGTGAAACAGGTCTTAAAATTGTGCGCATGAAAAGCGGACCTAAGGGCGGTGACCAGCAAATAGGTGCTATGCTTGCTAATGGCGAGCTTGACCTTATTGTTTTTTTGCGCGACCCACTTACCGCACAGCCCCACGAACCTGATGTTTCGGCACTTCTTCGTCTTGGCGACGTGCAAAAAATTCCGCTTGCTACCAATGTGAACAGTGCAACAATTATGTTGGAATCATTAAAAAATGAAACTTTTTTTGATATGATAAAAGGTTCAAATAATGAGGATTAATTTTAAAACCCAAGTCGAAAGACTTGGGTTTTGTTATTATACAGGTTATATAAAATAAAAATTTGTGTCCCAAGCGGGAAGATATGAAAAATGGCGAATATAAATTTTATAATCGTTTCTTATATCAAAAACCGCTTTTGGAATGGTTATAAAATCGTCGGTGCGGTGATAGGCCGAAATCAGCATTTTGGGTTTGTGGTTTAAAATGGTTTCCTTTGCACCCAAAATTCCCGCAACTTCTTGACCTTCAATATCCATTTTAATATATGTTGGGGCAAAGTTTAAAGAATCAACCGTTATGGCATCTATTTCGTCTTTTCCGTCACCTAAAACCGAATTTCTGCCGCCAAGCATTTTAAAACCAACCGTTTCGCATTTATTTGAAATGCAAGCATTAACGGGGGTAAAATTATTTAAATGTTCGGTATTTTTTAAAAGCTTTTTAAAGGTTTTTTTGTCGGGCTCGACCGCTAAAATCTCGTTATAATTGGGGCAGTCAGTAATGAATTTTAAAACGGTGTCGCCATTATATGCGCCAAGGTCTAAAAAGCGTTCAGTATGAAGTTTTAAAAATGTTTCGTTTGGTTCGGTTTCTAAAACTTCACATTCAAGCAAATAATTTATTTTTCCGCTTAATTTATAATAAATTATGTTTTCAAAGGTTTTTCTTGAAATATCATCGGCCAAATGGTCAAAAACCCATTTAAGTGTATCGGCATTTTGTGTTAAAAAGTTATAATTAAAAAGCCCGTCGCCAATAACCGGCACTTCGGGGGCGTAAAGTTCTTGCTCGGTCGCTATTTTTAAAATATTTTTAATAACATCGGGCAAGCTGCTGCCAAAGCATAAAAGCACAATCATATCGCCAAACTTTTGTTTAAGTTCGGCATAAGTTGAAATTTTATGCCCGTGAAAAAGCTTATCTCTTACAAAGCCGTCACTTGCAAAAACGCCCTTAAATTCAATGCCTTTTTCATTTAATATATTTATAATTTTATCCGCACCGTTTCCCATACCGTAAAGTACAATGGGTTTATGCGTTTGTTTTAAATATTGCCAAAGCTCTTGTTCCATAAAAAACCGCCTTTCAACCAACAAATTATAACATTTTTAAATAAAATTGGCAAGTGGTGTGATTATTGTCGAAATTCGTTGATTTTTGAAATTAAAGGTGTTATAATTGTTTGGAATGTTTTAAAGGAGTATTTTATGAGAGGATTATTGATTAGCTTTTTAGTTCGCTTAAAGCCAACTAAAGAATTTAAAGAACAGTTTAGCATAATGGTTCGTTATTCAGCGCTTTATCTTGTGGCGCTTTTATATTGGGAACTTTTGCTTCGCAGTCAAATTGGCTTTAAGGATATGACTTTTTATTTCTTGTTGTTTTTGCCATCCATTGCGGTGTTTTTTGCCACACTTACAGGTTGGTTTAAGCAAAAAATAAATCGCATTATTACACCCGTTATAATGTTGTTACCCTTTGCCTATTATGTAAGCCAGCTTGTATATTATCGCATTTTCGGTTCGCTTTTCTCGGTTTCAATGATGGGGCTTGGCGCCGACGCGATGGAAGATTTTGGTTGGGCACTTTGGGACACTATAAAAGATTCTATCGGTTGGATATTCCTTTGTCTCGTGCCTGTTTTAGCTTCGGCGGTATATGCTTATTGCGCACCCAAAAAGGTGTTTGCCGGCTTTAATTGGAAAATGCATATCTTTTCACTTTGCAAAACAGTTGTTTTGTGGCTTTTGGCGGTTGTGCTTCTCTTGCCGTTCGGCAAGGGTGACTATTCACCTTATTATGCATATACTTCAAGTTATATCGACACCGACACAGCATCAAGCCGTTTGGGTGTTTTAACAAATTCGCTTGTTGAACTTGGTCACAAGTTTTTTGGCGGTGGGGCAGAAGAAAAACCAACAATTGTTATTCCTTCCGAACCTGAAGAACCACAAGTTGACACTACACCAAATATAATTGCAGGGCTTGACTTTGCGGCTTTAAAAGCCACCACTAGTGATAGCGGCAAGCAACAACTTTGTGATTATTTTGCCGCTTTAAACGGCACCAATAAAAATGAATATACCGCAGCACTTAAAGATTATAACCTTATTTATATTTGTGCTGAAGCATTTTCAAGTTATGCCATTGACCCCGTTGTAACACCAACGCTTTATAAAATGAGCAAGGGCGGCATTGTGCTTAATAACTTTTATAATTCCTTTAAAAACACAACCACAAACGGTGAATATGCGTTTATGACAGGTCTTTGGCCTGATGTTTCGCGTGTGGCTAATGCAAATTCGGCGGCGGGCAGCTTTGTGCAGTCACAAAACAAGTTGGTTCCGTTTTCACTTGCAAATATGTTTGAAAGCATTGGGGTGAAAACCCACGCTTTCCACAACTTTAGGGGATATTATTACCAGCGTAACCGCACACATAAAAACCTTGGCTATTCAAGTCTTCGTTTTATGGGCGGCCAAAACGGTATGAAATTCACAACCGAATGGCCATCATCCGACCTTGAAATGATGGAACAGTCGATAGATGATTATATAGCACAGGACCAATTCCACGCTTATTATATGACCTTTTCGGGTCACGGCCCATATTCTGCCGCAAACCCCATTGCTGTTAAAAACTATCAAACAGTGAATGAGCTTTTGGGTGACCGTGAATTAACAATGAGCGCTAAATATTACCTTGCAGCCAATTATGAATTAGAAAAAGCAATGACCTATTTGCTTGAAAAATTAGAAGAAGGCGGCAAGCTTCAAAACACAATGATAGTTATTATTGGCGACCATTATCCCTATTATTTGGCGGATAATCACCTTAATTCGCTTGCGGGTAAAACAGTTGAAGAAAATTTTGAAAAATATAAATCAACCTGCATTATGTATTGTGAGGGAATGGAAACTATCGAAGTTAATGACCCTTGCTGTAACGTTGACATTTTACCAACTGTTTTAAATCTCTTTGGGCTCGAATATGATTCACGACTTTTGCCCGGCACGGATATCTTTTCTGATAACACACCAATTGCAATGCTTTATAACAAAAGTTTTGTGACTGACCTTGTAAAATACAATGCCCAAACCGGCAAGGCCGAATGGCTTGACACTGCAACCAATATGCCCGAAGCCGACCGTAAAGAGCATTTAGATTATTGCATAGCCGTAACAAAATCACGCTATACAATTTCGCTTGACATTATGAACGAAGATTTTTATCGCTTTGCAATGGATAGCTTGAATAAGCAGTAATATAAAAACCCACCCAACAATTTGTTGGGTGGGTTTTGTTACGCATTACGAATTATAAATTACGAATTAGTATGCAACGCCTTGTGCGAGCATAGCATTTGCAACCTTTTCAAAGCCGGCAATGTTTGCACCTGCAACTAAGTCACCGGGCATGCCGTATCTTTCGGCAGCGTTTAATGAAGCACTGTAAATGTTCTTCATAATTTGCTTTAATTTAGCGTCAACTTCTTCAGCGGTCCAGCTGTAACGCATTGAGTTTTGGCTCATTTCAAGGCCTGAAACTGCAACGCCGCCGGCATTAACTGCTTTTGAAGGAGCAACAATAACGCCATTTGCTTTTAAAAGGGCAATTGCTTCGTTGGTTGAAGGCATATTTGAAACTTCTACATAATATTTAACGCCGTTAGCAATGATTTGTTCAGCTTCTTTAACGTCAACTTCGTTTTGGGTAGCGCAAGGCATAATAATGTCAACCTTTGTGCCCCATGGCTTTTGACCTTCGAAATAAGGAACGCCAAATTTGTCAGCATAATCCTTAACCTTGTCATGACCTGATGAACGCATTGAAAGCATAAATTCAATCTTTTCATCGGTGTTAATGCCATCTTCATCATAAACATAACCGTCAGGACCGGAAATGGTAACAACCTTACCGCCAAGTTCGGTAATCTTTTTAACGGTACCCCAAGCAACATTACCAAAGCCCGAAACAGCAAAGGTTTTGCCCTTAATGGTGTCACCAAAAGATTTAAGCATTTCATCTACATAATAAACAGCGCCAAAGCCGGTAGCTTCGGGGCGGATAAGAGAACCGCCATAAGCAAGGCCCTTAACTGTTAAAACGCCTGTGAATTCGTTGCGAAGTCTTTTATATTGACCATAAAGATAACCGATTTCACGTGCACCTACGCCAAGGTCACCTGCAGGAACGTCGGTATCAGCGCCGATGTGTTGTGAAAGTTCGGTCATAAAGCTTTGGCAGAAACGCATGATTTCGCCATCGCTGCGGCCACGTGGGTCAAAGTCGCTGCCGCCTTTACCGCCGCCCATAGGAAGACTGGTAAGTGAGTTTTTGAAGGTTTGTTCAAAACCTAAGAACTTAATAATGCTGGCATTTACTGATGGGTGGAAACGAAGACCGCCCTTGTAAGGACCAATAGCAGAGTTGAATTGTACACGGTAGCCACGGTTTACATGCACCTTGCCGTTATCGTCAACCCAAGAAACACGGAACATAATTTGTCTTTCAGGTTCAACCATTCTTTCAATAATGCCCCATTTTTCATATTCGGGGTTAGATTCAACAACAGGTTCAATAGAAGATAAAACTTCATAAACTGTTTGATGAAATTCTTTTTCGCCGGGGTTGCGAGCTTCAACGTCGGCATATACTTTTTTAAGGTATTCAGATTTAAGCATATATGTATCTCCTTTGTATAATATATATTTACATTTTTAAAGAATACTACCAATTTTTTTATATGTCAATAAAAAATTTGAAAAAAGTGTTGAAATTTGTAAAATATGTGTTATACTTATTGGGAACTGAATAAGCTATGCGAGGTTTGCAGAAGTGTAAACGACTGTGAACTGATAGCACTTTGGAGAATTCTGTTAAATCAGATGCCGAAGGGGCAAGGCGGTCTATGGCCGTTAATCTCTCAGGCAAAAGGACAAAGGTTGTGTTTTTATTTTTGTACTTTTGCCGAACTGTTTTTTCAGTTCGGTTTTATTATTTTTTTAAGGGAGTTTTAAAAATGGAACAGTTTTTAAAGGGTGTCGAATCAATAAACGGCGAAATTAACGGCGTCGTTTGGGGTATTTTCGGTTTGGCATTACTCATTGGCACAGGCGTAATTGTTACCTTGTGCACAAAGTTTTTCCAAGTAACACACGTAGGTCACTGGTGGAAAAACACAATAGGTAGTCTTTTCAAAAAGGACGTTATCGGTCACAGTAAGGAAAAGGGTTCAATTTCTCCTTTCCAAGCGCTTTGTACTGCTCTTGCTGCAACTGTTGGTACAGGTAATATTGCAGGTGTTGCTGCCGCAATTTGCATTGGCGGTGCGGGTGCTGTTTTCTGGATGTGGGTTGCCGCATTCTTTGGCATGATGACAAACTATGCCGAAAATGTTTTAGGTATGTATTTCAGACGCAAAAACGCTAACGACGAATGGTCGGGCGGCGCTATGTACTACCTTAGTGAAGGTCTTGGCGGTAAAAAGGGTTGCAAGTGGATTGGCAAAGTTTTGGCTGTGCTTTTCTGTATCTTTACAATGCTTGCTTCTTTTGGTATCGGCTCGATGGGTCAGGTAAACAAAATTGTTGCCAACGTTGCCGCAGCTTTTGATGTAAACGCACTTTCAAAAATCCCTGTTTTAGAAGGCGTTTCACTTTACAACGTTCTTATTGGTGTTGTTATTATGGCACTTACCGCACTTATCACCTTGGGCGGTCTTAAAAGAATTGCGGCCGTTGCTGAAAAAATCGTTCCTTTCATGGTTGTGCTTTTTGTTGCCGGCTCACTTGTAATTATTGCTATCAACTATCAAGCAATTATTCCTGCATTTAAGGCAATCTTTGTTAACGCTTTCGCACCCGAAGCTTTCGTTGGCGGTGGTATTGGTGGCGTTATTATTGCTATGACAAACGGCTTTAAGCGTGGTGTTTTCTCAAACGAAGCAGGCCTTGGTTCTTCTGTTATGGTGCATTCTAACTCTAACATTAAAGAACCTGTTAAGCAAGGTATGTGGGGTATATTTGAAGTATTTGCCGACACAATGGTTGTTTGCACAATGACTGCTCTTGTTGTTCTTACTTCAGGCGGTCTTGAAGGCGGCGTGTTCAACGTTAAAACAGGTGAAATTGCCGCAGGCCTTTCTGATGCAACCTTAGTTGGCGGTGCATTTAACGAAGTATTCGGTTGGGGCAACCTCGGTCAAAAATTCATTGCTATTGCAATGTTCCTTTTCGCATTTACAACCGTTCTTGGTTGGTCACACTATGGTTCAAAAGCGTGGGAATACCTTTTCGGTGCAAAAACAACCGTTATCTTCCGCATTATCCACGTTATCACCGTTATCTTCGGTGCGGTGCTTACATCTTCACTTGCTTGGGATATTTCAGACACATTTAACGGTCTTATGATGGTTCCCAACCTTATCGGTGTTTTGTTTATGTTACCTTTGGTTGTTAAAATTACAAAGAATTACATTGACAGAAAGATTAAGGGCAAGGACGAAGCTCCAATTCTTAATTATAAAGATGGTGAATAAGATTTAAAATTAAAGAAGGCATCTTAATTGATGCCTTCTTTTTTTATTTGTTGCAATAATTTTCATATTCGGTTTTAACCGTTTTTGCTATTTCGCACATTTCATTTGGCGACACCTTTAAAATTTGGCGGTCATATGTTAAAAGACCGTTTGTTTCGTCTTCAACATCGCTCACCTGTGTTAAAATTGTGGCGCAAAGGCCGTTTTGTTTAATTTGCGGTATAACTTCGTCATAATAAAGTTTTAAAATTGCTTTTTTAAATTCGTTGTTATCTTTGAAAAATTTATAACCATAGGTATTATAAGGGTTAAACGAATGGTCTTTGATTTTTGAAGAATAACCACCAAATTCAGACAAAACAAGTGGTCGACCGTCGTTTTTAAGGTTTAATAGTTTAAAATAGATATGTTCGCTTAAAACATCACTTTTGTTTGTTTGAAACCAACCTGATGTTGCATCCCAAACCCTTGTAGAGTCGGCGTTTTTCATTAAATCAAACATTTCTTTTGCAGAAAATTGACCCCATCCTTCGTTAAAAAGGGTGTAATAGCAAACGCAAGGGTGATTATACAAAAGATTTATGGTATCAAACGAATTTTTTATAAAATGCTGACGCCTTTTTTTGCTTGCGTGGTGGGTAATTCCTTTTTTGAAGGCAACTGTCGGGAAAGCGGTGTCAATTAAAAAGCTATATTTTCCGCTGTTTACAAGGTCTTGAAAAACCACCATACCGTGTTTGTCACAGTAATAATAAAACAGTTCGTGTTCAATTTTAATGTGTTTTCGAAGTGTGTTAAAGCCACATTCCTTCATTTTTAAAACATCGTTTTCAAGCGCCTTTGGTGTGGCGGGGGTGTAAATACCGTCGCTAAAATATCCTTGGTCCAAAAGCCCGTGGAAAAAGTATGGTTTTTGGTTTAATAAAATTTTATCACCTTTAATTTCAATGGTGCGAAGTGCGGTATATGATTTAATTTCATCCTCACCCGACTTTAAGGTGAAACAATAAAGGTGGGGGTTTTCGGGTGTCCAATTTATTGGGTTTTTAATTTCAATATTTGCGGTATCGCCTGTAAAATCAAAGCTTTCACCGTCAATTTCAAGGGTTTTATTTTCTTCGCCACCAAACACCTTGATTTCAAAACCCGAAAGGTTGGGGGTTAATTTAATGTTTTTAATATAATTTTTCGGCACCTGTTCAAGCCAAACAGTTTGCCAAATACCGCTTGTTTGGGTGTACCACATACCACCACGGTTTTTGCACTGTTTACCGTATGCCAAATCTTTATTGAGTGTGTCGATAACTTCTACCCTTAAGGTGTTTTCACCGTTTTTAAGGTGGGCGGTTATATCAAACGAAAAGGGAAGATAACCACCGATGTTTTCGCCCACAAAATTATCGTTTACAAAAATTTTGCATTCTTGGTCAACTGCACCGAAATTTAAAAGCGTAATTTTGTTGGTGCTTTCAAGGGTGAAGTTTTTTGTGTATATTAAAACATCGTTTTTCTTTTTTGAAAATTCAAAACCTGAAAGCCGACTTTCAAGCGGAAAGGGCACAATAATTT
>JAZKYB010000221.1:0-2006 GCA_045611905.1 Acutalibacteraceae bacterium
CTTTCCTTCCTTGCAACCGTTGTTGCCGATGCGGGTATTGACCATGCTGTCAACTGGACGGTTACCGGGAACAATAAGACGGCTACCGTTGTAGACAACAACGGCAACCTTACCATTGCTTCGGATGAAACCGCGCTTACCCTTACCGTTACCGCTACTTCCGTTGCCGACAACACGAAGTACGGCAGTGCTACGGTGACCGTGTACGACAACTACCCCGTGTATGAAGGTGCTGTTGTAATAGGCGGTTAACCGCTTGTGACCGGGGAAGGTGACCCCTTCCCCAATTCTTTTGAAAGGAGTTAAACAAGATGGCTAAAAAGAAAACGATTGAAGTTAAATCGGTAAATCGTTCAAATGAATTGGTACATGAACCACCTTCAATGTTGATAAAGTTGGGTAACCGTACCATTCTGTCACAGGGTGGTTCAGTTGATATTGATGTGTCGTTACTCACCGAAAATACTATAGTTGACGATAATATCAATATTTCTTATACAGGGGGATTCCCGTTGTTACCCGCTTCACTTACTGCAAATGTAGCAGACCCCCAAACCTTAATGATGGAAATGTTGCAAGGAACGGTAATGAGCGGTGCTATTCTCAATTTGGGGTGGTTTGTTTTTGTGAGTAGTGAGTACACATTCTATTCACCATTGGAATCACCCACTCCTAATGCGGCGATTCCGGTTAAATTCACCAATGGTACATATCAAATCGGTGTTGTAATCCAATGCGATAGTGATAAATACAATGTTACCGTTAACGGTGAAACAGCGAATTATATAGAGCTTGATGATGGTGTATGGGGTTATGATTGTGCATTCCGTTCATCCACATATCCCACCGAATATGATTTGGTGATTGAGGATAAAACCGCGATTTAAAGGGGTGATAATATGGTAAAGAAAAAGGAAGTTATCATTGACCCGAAAACAGCCCCCGCGACTATTGAAACGGGTGATGTTACCATTTACTACGGCAGACAAGTTATAGCCGGGTTAAGTGAATCATCCAATGCAAGGCTTGAAACCGAAGATACCTTATGTAAATATTGGATAGGTGTGGAATACAATAAGCCCGAAAGCGGGATAGGATATGTTCCCTTGACAGTTTCCGATGATGCCGAAACCGCGCACACATATAATTATGTAACTTCATCGCTTGGTTACATAATTAATAACAATATAACAAAACCCGTTGCAATGTCATCTTCGATAATACCAAACGCGATACTTCCGAATTACAGACCGACCGAAACGAAACCGTATAAGGTATTAATTTTTATCGGTTGTGCAAGTGATTCCCTTACTGTTACCGTAAACGGTGATGAAGTGCTGTATGATGACGGTGCTTACGGGTATGAACACGAATTCACTAATTACCCGGATGAAACATTTACACTAACCATTACCGATAAAATAAGTTGAATTTAGGGGAAGGTGACCCCTTCCCCAATCTTTTTGAAAGGAAGGTGAAAACATGGCTTTTGTTCCGAACGGCACAATCAAGCTGTTGGCGGGTGTTCCCCTTGACAACAGCTATACGCATACCGTCAAATACGCAAGTGCAGGAGCGCAAACCGCAGCATTTGCCGCGAAAGTTAAACGGACATATGAACATTGCACCTATATCCGGGAAACCAACCGTATCCGCATACCCGATGTGTACGATGATGTTGTAATGTGCAATTACCTTATGTATCAGAATCAAGGCTACGGGAACAACAAATGGTTCTACGCCTTTATAACAGGGGTTTACTATGTCAACGACCACGCAACCGAAATCGAATTCGAACTTGATGTAATGCAGACATGGGCTTTTGATTACAATATCCTGCCGGGGTTTGTGGAGCGAAACCATACCACCACCGATGCGATAGGTGATTACCTTCTGCCCGAACCCGTCAATACCGGGGAACTTGTGATTACACAGGAAACTTCATCGGGCTTGGGTATGTTCGACAAATGGGATGTAATCGCGTACACAACATTTGATTGGAATAC
>JAZKYB010000222.1:0-2312 GCA_045611905.1 Acutalibacteraceae bacterium
TCGAATATCGCACTTTTAGACGGCATTTTAGATTATGCAACCAAAAACAAAGTTCCTGCTGTGCTTGCAACCACAGGTTACAGCCAAGAACAAATTGCAAAAATTAAAAAAGCTGCTGAAATTATACCGATTTTCTTTACATTTAATATGTCTATTGGTGTGAATTTGCTTTGCAGTCTTGCCAAAAAAGCCGCAAAGGTTTTGGGTGGCGATTTTGATGTTGAAATTATTGAAAAACACCACAACCTTAAAATTGATGCCCCATCAGGCACCGCTATAATGCTTGCAAACGCCGTTAATGAAGTGTTTGACGATGGTTATAATTATGAATATGAGCGTCATTCAAAACGTGCTAGACGACCCAAAAACGAAATTGGTATTCATTCGGTACGCGGTGGTACAATTGTTGGACAGCATGATGTGATTTTTGCAGGCAGAGATGAAGTTATAACCCTTTCGCACGAAGCAACTTCTAAAGAAGTGTTTGCAGTGGGGGCAATTCGCGCAGCGAAGTTTATTGCATCAAAGAAACCCGGCCTTTATGATATGAACGACATAATGACATTTTAAATTTTAAAAAAGCAATGATTTTTAAAAATCATTGCTTTTTTGTATAATTTTTATCTTTTTGTGAAAAAATACTTTTACAAAAGGAGTTGAAATTATGTTTGATAAAATTTGCTTAATTCTTGTTATTATAGGCGCATTAAACTGGGGTCTTGTTGGTCTTTTCTCATTCGACCTTGTGGCTTGGGCTTTCGGCGGAAGCACTGCAATTATTAGCAGAATTATTTATACCGTTATTGCCCTTGCGGGTGTTTGGTGCATATCCTTACTTTTCAGAAAAGATAGTTGCTGCAACCACGATGACAGATAAAAACAAAAAAGCGTTGTTTTAAAAACAACGCTTTTTTTATTTAATTACATTTTAACACTCTTATCACGTGCAACATAACTTGTATGCAAATCATGGTGAGCTTTATGACCGCCAAAACCGTCATACCATTCGCTGTAAAGTGCTTTTACAACGGGTGATTCGTGTGACTTACGAATAGCCATAGCAGCATCTTGGTCGTAAAGTGCCTTTGCACGAACTGCCTTAAGGTCAACAGTGTCACGAACGCTTTGTGGTTGGATAGGTTGACCGCCACCGTTTACACAACCGCCTGGGCAACCCATAATTTCGATAAATGTCCAACCTGCAGGGTTACCTGCTTTTAATTGGTCCATAACATATTTAGCAGCGCCTGCGCCTGATGCAACAGCAACCTTAATATCAGTGCCGTTAATGTTAACAGTAGCTTGCTTTAAGCCCATTGTGCCACGAACTGCGGTAAAGTCAATATCAGTATTATCTTTGCCGGTAAGCCAGTCGTTAGCAGTACGAAGAGCAGCTTCCATAACACCGCCGGTAGCACCGAAGATTACAGCAGCGCCGGTATCTTCACCAAGTGGTGAATCAAATTCTTCATCGGGCAATGTGGTGAAGTTAATACCTGCACGTTCAATCATACGGCCAAGTTCACGTGTGGTGATAGCAATATCAACATCGGGAACACCTGCAGCAGATTGATCATCACGACCGATTTCGAATTTCTTAGCAGTACATGGCATAACAGAAACTGAAACGATATCTTTTGCGTCGATACCCATTTTTTCAGCGTAATATGTCTTAATAACTGCGCCTGCCATTTGTTGTGGAGATTTGCAGGAAGATAAGTGGTTGATCATATCCGGATAATAATATTCACAGAACTTAACCCAACCTGGTGAGCAAGAAGTAATCATTGGTAATGTACCGCCATTGTTAATGCGTTCAACCAATTCGTTTGCTTCTTCAACAATGGTAAGGTCAGCAGCAAAGTCGGTATCGAATACCTTAGCAAAGCCAAGACGACGAAGTGCTGCAACCATTTTGCCTTCAACATTTGAGCCAACAGGCATACCAAAGCATTCGCCAAGAGTAGCACGGATAGAAGGAGCGGTTTGAACAACAACATGCTTTGTTGGGTCAGCAAGAGCAGCCCAAATCTTGTCGGTGTCGTCCTTTTCAACCAAAGCGCCTGTGGGGCAAACTGCAGTACATTGACCGCAAGAAATACAAGGAACTTTAGAAAGACCAACTTCAAACGGAGTGCCGATATTGGTGTCAATACCACGGTTATTAGCGCCGATAACACCAACATACTGTTCTTCACAAACAGCAACACAACGACGGCAAAGAACGCACTTGTTGTTATCGCGAACTAAGTGAGGAGTTGAGCAATCAAGCTCATATTTGGGCTTAAGGCCACCGAATGCATTCTCATCTA
>JAZKYB010000223.1:0-7337 GCA_045611905.1 Acutalibacteraceae bacterium
GGCATTTTTTCGCCTTTTAAAAATTTCTTTTATTTTCATATAAAAAACACTTGATTTTGTTGTTTTAATAATGTATAATAGCAAAGTCAAGTTAATTTGCCGGTGTGATGGAATTGGCAGACGTAGTGGACTCAAAATCCACCGCTGGCGACAGCGTGCCGGTTCGAGTCCGGCCACCGGCACCAATTAAGAACCTCAATACGCGTTCAGCGTGCTGAGGTTCTTCTTTTTTCGCCAAATGAATATATTATAGGCATATTGCTCCATCTTATAATATTGCCCTATTATTTTGTTAAAAAATTAACAATTACTATTTCTCTTTTGATAATAAGGTGCTAATTCAAGTCTTACAAAATATCCTTTTTCATGGTGGCAAACCGGACATACTTCGGGCACTTGTTCACCATTAAAAATGTGTCCACAATTTAGGCACATCCATTCGCATTTTACATTAGATACAAATAATTTGTTTTCTTTTAAAAGTTTTGCAAAAAGTTCGAAACGATTAGCGTGTTCTTTTTCAATTTCTGCAATATCCTTAAATGATGCAGCAACAGCCATATGCCCTTCCCTTTCGGCTTCTTCGGCAAAAGATTTGTAAACATCGCTGAATTCTTCCATCTCGTTATGGTGGGCATTTTCAAGCAATTCTACAACAGAATTGGTCACTTCAACAGGATAAGTTCCATCAATTTCAACCGTTTTGCCGTTAAAATCACTTAAATGTTTCATAAAAACATTAGCATGTGCAAGCTCTTGATTTGCAGTAAGATTAAACACCGCTTCAATCACATAAAGGCCTTGTTTTTTTGCAATTTCAGCGCCAAAGGTATAACGATTTCGTGCCTGTGATTCACCTGCGAAAGCACGCATTAGGTTGCTTTTAGTGTTAGATTCATTAAAATTTACCATTATAATCAACTCCTTAATTTTATTGTGTCAATTATATGGTAAATTATGCAAAAACCCCCGAAAATTCGGGGGTTAAAAAATTATTTTACAATGTATTTATTATAAATCTTTTTGCCTTTTTTAAGGATAATTTCACTATCAAAGTCGGCAATTCCTAATGAATATGATGGGTCGGTAATTTTTTGGTCATTAATTGCAACGCCACCTTGTTGTACAAGGCGTCTTGCTTCGCCGTTTGAAGCAGCAAGACCGGCTTTAACCATCATTGAAAGTACACCGATTTTACCATCGATAAAGTCTTCACTTGAAAGTTCGGTAGTAGGCATATTTTCGTGTGAACCTGCACCGCCAAATACTGCACGAGCAGTGGTTTGTGCTTTTTCGGCTTCTTCTTCACCGTGAACAAGTTTTGTAAGTTCATAAGCCAAAATTTCTTTAGCGGTGTTAAGTTGACTGCCTTCCCATTCGTCCATTTTATCAATTTCTTCAAGTGGTAAGAAAGTAAGCATTCTAATGCATTTTAAAACGTCATTATCGCCAACATTGCGCCAATATTGATAAAAATCGTATGGTGAAGTCTTCTTTGGGTCAAGCCAAACAGCACCGCTTGCGGTTTTACCCATTTTCTTACCTTCAGAATTTAAAAGCAAGGTAATTGTCATTGCAAAGGCATCTTTGCCAAGCTTTTTGCGGATAAGTTCAGTACCGCCAAGCATATTAGACCATTGGTCATCGCCACCGAACTGCATATTGCAGCCATATTCCTTGTAAAGATGATAAAAATCATAGCTTTGCATTATCATATAGTTAAATTCAAGGAAAGAAAGACCCTTTTCCATTCTTTGCTTATAGCATTCAGCGCGAAGCATATTATTAACCGAGAAGCACGCGCCAACCTCACGCAAAAGTTCAATATAGTTAAGTTTTAAAAGCCAGTCGGCATTGTTAACCATTTGAGCTTTACCTTCGCCAAATTCAATAAACTTGCTCATTTGCTCTTTAAAGCAGTCGCAGTTGTGTTGAATTTGTTCTGCAGTCATCATAGAGCGCATATCAGTTCTGCCTGAAGGGTCACCAATGTGACCGGTGCCGCCACCTATTAAAGCGATGGGCTTATTCCCTGCCATTTGCAAGCGTTTCATAAGGCAAAGTGCCATAAAATGACCAACATGCAAACTGTCGGCAGTTGGGTCGAAACCAATATAGAATGTGGCTTTACCCTCGTTTATAAGGTCACGGATTTCATCTTCATCAGTAACCTGTGCAATAAGGCCACGGGCCACAAGTTCGTCATAAATTTTCATTTTTAAATACTCCTATCAATAAGTTCCTTAGCGGAATTATATAAATTTTCAGTTATATCAGTACCCGACATAATGCGAGCAATTTCCTGTATTTTTTGTTGATAATCAAGTGATTTTACATTTGTGAAAGTTCTGCCGTTTTCGGTAGTTTTTTCAATAAGCAAATGTTCGTTTGCATAGGCCGCAATTTGTGCTAAATGAGTAACACAAATAACTTGGCGATCGTTTGAAACAATTTTTAACTGTTTTGCAACCTTATCAGCAGCATAACCACTAATACCGGTATCAATTTCGTCAAAAATCATACTTCCCACAGGGTCCTTATCAAGCAAAACACTTTTAATCGCAAGCATAACGCGTGATAATTCGCCGCCTGACGCAATTTTATGTAATGGTTTTAGATTTTCACCTGCGTTTGCCGAAATCATAAATTCAACTAAATCAAATCCATTTTTTGCATATTTTCCCTTATCAAAATTAACTGCAAATTTAACATTTGGCATGTTAAGTTCTTTTAAAACATCAGTAACCTGCGATTCGAAAATTGCAGCGGAAGTTTTGCGGGTTTGAGATAATTCTTCGCCCAAAAACACAAGGCGTTGTTTTGATTCTTCCAAAAGGTTTGAAAGTTCAACAATGCGCTTGTCCGAAAGGGTTATATTTTCAAGTTCGGCCTGTGATTTAATTAAATATTCAATAGCATTTTCTTCGCTACCGCCGTATTTTAACACAACACGGGATATATAGTCAAGTCTTTGGTTAATTTCATCTGAATTTAATTGTGAAAAGCCGGTATCACTTAAAAATAAACCAATGTCTGCACGGAAATCTTCAAGCATGCTAATTGCTTCAGCCAACTTTTCATTACTTACGGCGTCAACTGTTAAAAGTTGTTTATTGGCATTTCTAAGTTGGGTTAAAGCACCATCATTATTATCATCACCCGAAAGCAAAAATTCTGCATTAGAAAGCGCTTTATAGGTTGCTTCATAGCTGTCAGCAATCTTAAGCTTTGCCTTTAATTCTTCGGTTTCCCCTACTTTTAATGCGGCGTTTTCAATTTCGGCAATTTGATATTTTAATATATCAATTTTTCTTGCCTTTTCATCTTCGTCCATTTCAAGCGACATAAGTTCTTTGCGAATTGAATTTAAATTTTTAAATTCGTTATAATAACGCTCGATATAGTCGCTGTTATTTGCAATTGCATCAATATACGACAAGTGATTATCAGGTATTAAAAGCGCCTGATTATCGTGTTGACCGTGAATATTAATTAAATTGTTGGCAATATCACGAAGATTTGTTGCAGTTACGGGTAGATTGTTAATTTTAATATATCCTTTGCCGTTTAGTGAAAGCTTTCGGGTAATTAAAATGTTACCATCTTCGTCGGGTAAAATGTCATAATCGTTTAAGACTTCAACAGTTTTAGCATTAAGGTCACCAAAGACGGCTGAAACCATGGCACTATCACAACCGTTGCGGATTAAATCTTTAGAAACACGCTCACCCAAAACGGCATTTATGGCATCAATTAATATTGATTTACCGGCGCCCGTTTCACCTGTAAGCACATTAAAACCTGACTTGAATTCAATATCCGAGCGTTCAATAACTGCTATATTTTCAATATGAAGAAATTTAAGCATAATTTACCGCCAATTATAAAATATTATTAATTTTTTCAACAAGAATTTGTGAATGATGTTCGCTTCTTGTTACAATTATGATTGTATCATCACCCGCAAGTGAGCCAAGCATCATATCGTGAAACATTTCATCAAGTGCAACGCATGCGCTTGAAGCCATACCCGCATGGCATTTAATTACAACATTATTAACCTCAAAATCAACGCTTACAACCGATTTTAAAAACATATCGGCATAATGCGATTTGTCGCGTTTAAAACCATTTGAAGCGGGTGAAATATATCGATAATTGCCGTCAGCATCGTGACTTTTAATAAGGCGAAGCTCTTTAATATCGCGCGAAACGGTAGACTGTGTAACATCAAAACCCAACGCTAAAAGTTCGGTTTGTAAATCTTCCTGTGTTAGTACAACCTTTTGGGAAATTATATTTAAAATTTCTCGCTGTCTATTGTTTTTCATACTAAACACTCCTGCTGTCTTTAAATTTTACTGACATGGTTTTATAAAATGAACGATTGCTCAAACGAATTAACTGCACAAAATTATTTGATTTTGTAATTTTAATTTCGCTGTATGGCTTAACATTAGTAACTTTTCTGCCATCTACTGTTAAATAAATTTCTGTGCGCTTTTTAGAAAAAGATTTTAAAGTTAATGTTGTGTCGGCACTCATTAAAATTGGTTTAGCCGAAAGCGAGTGCGAACAAATTGGCGTAATGCAAATATTTTCGGTCGATGGGTCAATTATAGGACCGCCCGCCGACATAGAATAAGCAGTAGAACCTGTTGGGGTTGAAACAATAAGACCATCGGCACGGTAATTTATTGCATCTTTTTCAACTGCAACAGATATATCAATAATTCTTGAAATAAAACCGCTTGTTATAACGGCATCGTTAAGTGCGGTATATTTACCAACCGACTTACCGTTTTCAAAAATTTCAACATCAAGCATCATTCTGTTTTCAATAGTAAATTCACCATTAATTAACTTAGAAAGAAGATTAAGCTCGTTTTGTTCAATATCGGCAAGATAACCCATTCGGCCTGCATTGATGCCAAGCACGGCTTTTTTGTCAATGGCCGCACGCTTTGCATAACGGATAATTGTGCCGTCACCACCAATGGTAATGATGTAATCCGCCAATTTATAAAGTTCATCTTCTGGCAAATGGTTATAATTAGAACTGCAAATTGTATCGGGTAAATATGCTTCTACCCCTTCATTTTTAAGAAAAAGGCCCAATTTTTCAACAACATCGCTTGCACCGCGTTTGTCTAAATTAGGTAAAACAGCAATTTTCATGCTATTCCTCCTTTAAAGAATTATAAGATTTTTCAACAACATCCTCAGCCGAGATTTCACACAAATTTTCAGCATGTTCGGTTTTTTTAATATGGCAAAGGTATTCAATGTTACCTTCGGGCCCCTTAATTGGTGAAAAATCAAGACCAAGTAAGGAAAATTTATTTTCTATTATTAAATCAATAATTTTTTCAACAACTGCAATGTGAACGGATTTGTCTCTTACAACACCTTTTTTGCCAACATTTTCTTTGCCTGCTTCAAATTGTGGTTTTATAAGACAAACGGCTTCACCGCCGTCTTTTAAAAGTGTACGCATTACAGGAAAAATGTGATAAAGTGAGATAAACGATACATCAACTGAAGCAAAATCAAGTTCGTCCGGCACTTCGTCTTTTGTCACGTAACGGAAGTTAGTGTTTTCTAAATTCACAACACGTTCGTCGGTGCGAAGTTTCCAAGCAAGTTGACCACGGCCAACATCGATTGCGTAAATTTTAACAGCACCATTTTGCAGCATACAGTCAGTAAAACCGCCTGTTGAAGCACCAATATCGGCACAAATTTTGTTTTCAAGTGTTATTGGAAAAACCTGCATTGCTTTTTCAAGTTTTAATCCGCCGCGACTGACATATTTAAGGGTTTTACCCCTAACTTCAATAATATCATCGGGCTTAATGGTATTCCCTGCTTTGTCAGATTTTTGATTATTAACATAAACAATACCCGACATTATAATTGCTTTTGCTTTCTCACGGCTTTCAGCAAAGCCCTGTTCAACAAGCGCAACATCCAATCTTGTTTTTGGCATATTAGCTCCTTAACATATTGTTGTGTTTTAAACCAAGTTTTTCAAGAATGGCATCAGTTTTAGCCATCGGTACGAATTCGTTATTAACGGCGTGGATTTTATAGTTACCCTTATAACTGTTTTCAAAAAGCAAAGCCGATAAATGTTCGCCGATGCCACCGCTTTTAACAGTTTCTTCATAAAAATCAATGGTTTTATAATTAGAAAGAATTTGAACTAAATCATCTTGTAAAGGATAAATTTTATTAAGTTTAATAACCGTTAAATTATCATCTTGTTCTTTGGCTTTTAATGCCTCTGTAAAGGTTCTTCCATAGGATATGATTACACGGTCTCCCTCACCGTTTAAAATGCTGTAATCGCTTTTAAAATCAATATTTAGATTAGTTGGGATTTGGCATCCTCTTGGATATCTTACGGCTTTAACACCATCGGTTAAAGCGGTTAGGTTTATTGTGTATATCAGCTCTTCGTAATAGGTTGGTGAATAAATCGTGATATTGGGTATTGAAGTAAGGAACGAAACATCAAAAAGACCATTATGGGTTTCGCCATCTTCACCAACAACACCTGCCCTGTCCACAAGAAAGCAAACGGGTAAATTTGCAATGGCACAGTCGTGAATAATTTGGTCATAAGCACGCTGCAAAAAAGAAGAATAAACAGCAAAATATGGTTTCATACCGCCTTTTGCAAGACCCGCAGTAAAAGTGGTGGCGTGTTGTTCAGCAATGCCAACATCAAAAAATCTGTTTGGGAATTTCACTTCAAAATCCGCAAGTCCCGTTCCGCTTGACATAGCGGCAGTAATTGCACAAATTGTGGGGTCATTTTCTGCCATTTCACAAAGGGTTCTTCCCGCAATGTCAGAAAAAGTAATGTTATTATTTGATTTTACACCGTTGTTAATATCAAACGGCGAAACGCCGTGATAACTGTTAGGGCTGTTTTCAGCCAATTTATAACCCTTGCCTTTGGTTGTTACAACATGAACAACAGTTGGGCGTTGATAGGTTTTTGCAATTTTGAAAAGTGACTCCATATCTTTGACATTGTGCCCGTCAACGGGGCCCAAATAATTAAAACCAAACGCTTGAAACAAGTTGTTTTTGTAAACAATGCTTTTAAAGGTTTCTTTAATTCTATAGAAGAATTTATAAAGCGAATTACCAATTACAGTAGTTCTAATGTGTCCAATATGAAATGGCTTAGCTATATTGGGTGAAGAGTATTCAACACAAACTGTTTTTCCTTCTCCTATATTTGATGAACCATAACTTTCACCATCTTGTAATACTTTTTCAATTGTACTCTTTGCAAATAAGTCGGATCGTAGCCATGTCGTTCT
>JAZKYB010000224.1:0-2732 GCA_045611905.1 Acutalibacteraceae bacterium
TTATTCGGGCAAGGGCGACCAATATGTTAAAATTGTGGTTGAAATTCCAAAAAATCTTTCAAAAGAGCAAAAAGAAAAGCTTATGGATTTTGAAAAAATTGTGGATGACAAAAATTATAAAACCCAAAAAAGCTTTATGGATAAAATTAAAGATTTTTTTGATTAAAATTAAAAAGCATCTTCCTTTTGGAAGATGCTTTTTTCTATTTGGTAATTTTCTTTAAATCATCAACACTGCCAAGCACTAAAAGGTGGTCGGTTTCGTTGAATACATATTCGGTGCCAAAGGGTATGATTTTATCCCCCTTTTTATAAGCGACAATATTGATGTTATATTTATTGCGAATATCAAGTTCGATAACATTTTTCCCCTGCCATTTTTTTGGCGCTTCAATTTCAAAAATTGAATAATTGTCAGCAAGGTTTATATAATCAAACACATTTTGTGAACATTCAATTCTTGCAATTTTGCTGCAAATATCACGTTCGGGGTATATTATGCGGTCGGCACCGCTGCGAAGTAAGAATTTTTCTTCAATGTCACGGTTTGCTGTGCTGTAAACCTTTTTGGCACCTAGTTCTTTCAAAAGGTCGGTAATTTCAAGGCAGGCCTGAAAATAATCTTCAATACAAACAAAGCAAACATCAAAATCTTCAACACCAAGGCCTTGCAAAACTGCACGGTTTGTGCAGTCGCAAACAGGTGTGGAAACAACATTTTTAAAATCCGATTTAAGGCCATCCAGTTTTGCTTCGTTTATGTCGGTTGCCATAATTTCACAACTTAGCTTATCGAGTTCGGCAACAAGATGATGCCCAAGCGAGCCCATACCAATAATTAAAAATGATTTCATAATTTTTTTCTCCTTTAACCAACGGTTATAGATTCAGCAGGGTAAGAAATTGGCGGGTTGACCCTTTTTTCAAGCAATGCACTTGCAAAGGAAACGCTGCCAACCCTGCCACAAAACATTAAAAACATAAGTGCAGTTTTAGAAACCGCCGAAAGTGTGGTGGTAATGCCCGCAGTTAAACCAACGGTGCTCATTGCTGAAACGGTTTCAAGCAATGCATCAGACAAGGAAACATTGTCAACACCGCAAATTAGAAGTGTTGCTAAAATTATAAGGGAAAGGTTAATGGTTACAATTAAAATTGCTTTTTTCAAAAATTCGGTCTTAATTGTTTTGCCAAAAACCGCAACCTCGTCGTTGCCGCGTATGGTAGAAAATGCAAAGGCAACAATAACAAAAATTGATGTGGTTTTAACACCGCCTGCGGTCGAACCCGAACTGCCGCCAATAAACATAAGAAAAAGTGTAAGTAAAACAGATGACGGCGAAAGGGTTGCCATGTCGATACTGTTAAAGCCGGCGGTGCGTGGTGTAACCGATGCAAAAAGTGCGTTTAAAAGCTTTTGTCCCAAAGGCATATCTTTTAAAAGGTTACTATATTCAAAAACAAAGAAAAGCACTGTACCCAAAATTAAAAGAGCAAATGATACTGAAAGCACGATTTTGCTGTGCAAATTAAGTTTTTTAAGTTTAAAATGTTTAATGGTAATATCGTCCCACACCAAAAAACCAAGACTGCCGATTATAATTAAGGCGGATATTGTTAGAATTACAATATAATCACCGCTGAAATCCATAAGTGAAACAAAGGGTGTGTTTTCGCCCAAAAGGTCAAAGCCCGCGTTACAAAAGGCGGAAATTGCATGGAAAATTGCAAAATAAATACCCTTTGCAACGCCAAAGTGTTTGATAAAACTTATAGATAAAAACGCCGCACCAACACCTTCAAACAAAAAGGTGCCAAGTATAATTTTTTTAATAAGACCAGAAAAATTGTTAAGCCGTGTGGTGTTTATGGTTTCGGCCATTATAACCTTTTCACGAAGACCTTTTTTGCGAATTACCAAACGGTAGAAAAAGGTGGCAATAGTCATATAACCAAGGCCGCCAAGTTGTATAAGCACCAAAATAACTATTTGACCAAACAGCGACCAATATGTTGCGGTGTTTTGGGCGATAAGACCTGTCACGCAGGATGCCGAAACAGATGTGAACATAGCGGTTAAAAGTGATGGCATCTCACCGCTTTTGGTGGAAACGGGAAGCATTAAAAGAATTGTGCCCGCAAAGGCAATTAAAAAATAACCAAGCGCAATTATTTGCATGTGGTTTATACCTTTTCGTTTGATAATATCACCTCCGTATCAAACTTAAAATTATTATACAATAAGTTATTAATAAATTCAATAAAATAAAAAATATTGAATTAAGTATATAAAAGTGGTAAAATGATTTAAAAGTTTATTTTAATGGGAGAATGGCATGAAAATTATTGTAAACGGTTGCGGTAAAATCGGCACAACTATTTTGGCAAATTTAGTTGCCGAAGGTCACGATGTAACTGCTATTGATACTAACCCAGAAGTAATACAAAAATTAACTAATATATATGATGTTATCGGTGTTTGCGGTAATGGTGCCGACAGCGATGTTTTAGGTGAAGCCAACGCTAAAAATAACGACTTAATTATTTCCACCGCGGCTTCGGACGAAATCAATATGCTTTGTTGCTTTTTGGCAAAGCGAATGGGTACCAAAAACACCGTTGCCCGTGTAAGAAACCCTGAATATAACGATAAAAGTTTGGCTTTTTTGCGCCAAAATCTTGAAATTTCGCTTATAATTAACCCCGAACTTATGGCTTCGCACGAGCTTTTT
>JAZKYB010000225.1:0-1737 GCA_045611905.1 Acutalibacteraceae bacterium
GCTGGTATCTCTGTTGGTCTGGTAACAGAAGGCGCACGTTTCATCACTATGGTTGACATTCAGGGCCTTGAAGACTTCTATGGCGATATGGACTTTAAGGTTGCAGGTACTCATAAGGGTATCACTGCTATTCAAATGGACTTAAAGGTACATGGTCTTACACCTGCTATCATTAAAGAAGCATTTGCTAAAACACACAAGGCAAGACTTCACATTTTAGATGAAGTTATGCTTAAGTGTATCCCCGAATATAGAAGCGAACTTTCACCATTTGCTCCCAAAATGCTCACCCTTTCAATTAACCCTGAAAAGATTGGTGATGTTATCGGCAAGCAAGGTAAGGTTATTCAGTCAATTCAAGAACAATGCGATTGCACTATCAATATTGAAGAAGATGGTCGCGTATTTGTTTCGGGTCTTGACATTGAAAAGGCAAAGCAAGCAGTTTCAATTATTGAACTTATTGCAAACGACCCCGAAATCGGCGCAATTTACAGCGGTAAAGTAACCCGCCTTATGACATTTGGCGCATTTGTCGAAATTGCACCCGGTAAAGAAGGCCTTGTTCACATTTCTAAGCTTGATGTTAAACGCACCGAAAAGGTTGAGGATGTTGTAAATGTTGGCGACCAAGTTATCGTTAAGGTAACCGAAATTGACGACCAAGGCAGAATTAATCTTTCTCGTCGAGATGCATTGGTTGAAGTAAACGGCGCAGTTGTTGAAGATGATGGCGAAGAAGAAACCGAACGCCGTCCCCGTCGTGACAACAACCGTCGCAGAGGATTTAAAAAGTAAAAACTTAAAACTCCCGATTTTTCGGGAGTTTTTGTTTTATTGTTTAATTTCCGCCATATATTTGGCGGAAATTTGCTCAAAACACAACATATTGTGACGGTAAAAATTTCTTTAAAAAAGTTGAAAAAATCTTTAAAAAATGCTTGATTTTTGGGTTGACTTGTGGTATTATTCATAAGTACGCTGTGATAATATGGCGTTAAACATGCGATGATGCAGGAGGTGGCCCGTCTTGAACGGGGAAATTTCTGCGGAGTATGTCCGATTTTAAACCGGGCGAAAGAACAAGGATGCATTCGGGATAACTTGCGAACCTGACTGCAACGGCGAAGCGATTCGCTGTCCGGAATTGACTGTGACCCCCAGCAATCCGGTTTTATATTGCGCAGTGAAGAAAAACACGGCGCGGTGTAAGTTTTGCCCGCCAACTAATTAAGGAGGCGAAGTTCACATGGCAGTGAAAGAAAAAATTCGAATTCGAATCAAGGGTTACGACCACGCACTTGTAGACCAGTCTGCAGAAAAAATTGTAGAAACCGCTAAACGTACAGGCGCACGCGTTTCAGGTCCGGTACCGCTACCGACTGAAAAGGAAATCGTAACAATCCTTCGTGCTGTTCACAAATATAAGGACAGCCGCGAACAGTTCGAAATGAGAACACACAAGAGACTCATCGACGTAATCAGACCTTCCAACAAAACTGTTGAAGCGTTGACTACTCTTGAGCTCCCCGCCGGTGTAGAAATCGAAATCAAGCTCTAATATATATAAGGTAGACGATTTAGGTTTTACACGGACAGGTCAAGTTGGGAAACCAACCAATAACCAAAGGAGGAAAAAGAAATGCAAACAGGTCTCGTTGGCAAAAAGCTTGGTATGACTCAGCTTTTTGATGCAAACGGAAATGTTGTTCCGGTTACTGTTATTGAAGCAGGTCC
>JAZKYB010000226.1:0-6899 GCA_045611905.1 Acutalibacteraceae bacterium
CCCACTTTATGTAACTTTAAAATGCGATGATTTTTCGTCACTTAAAAATGAATTTTTAAATGTTTTGGCGGAAATTTCAGATTCACAAATTATGAACGAATTTAAAAACGAAATCGCATTTATTACAAAGCCAATTACTGAAAGTTTAATTAAAGAAAAACTTTCAAGTTTAAAAACTGTAAATGAATATAAAATTTTGCACACAATGTTCTAACACGGAGGTTATTTAGAATGTCACTTATAGTTAAAAAATTTGGCGGCTCATCAGTTGCCAATGCCGCAAAGGTGTTAAATGTTGCTAACATTATTATCGACGACTATAAAAAAGGTAATGATGTAGTAGTTGTTGTATCAGCTCAGGGCGACACAACCGACGACCTTATCGAAAAAGCAAAAGAAATCAATCCTGATGGTGCTTCAAAGCGTGAAATGGATATGCTTTTGTCCGCAGGTGAACAAATTTCAATTTCACTTTTGGCAATTGCAATTGAAAAACTTGGTTACCCTGTTACTTCCCTTCTTGGTTGGCAGGCAGGTTTCTTGACCGACAGTCATTATTCAATCGCTCGCATTAAAAGGGTTGACAGCGAACGCATTAAAAATGAAATTGCAAAAAAACATATTGTAATTGTTGCGGGCTTCCAAGGTATTAATAAATATGATGATATCACCACACTGGGCCGTGGTGGTTCAGATACAAGCGCTGTTGCCATTGCCGCTTCAATGAAGGCAGATTTATGCCAAATTTATACCGATGTTGATGGTGTTTACTCAGCAGACCCACGCAAGGTTAAAGGCGCTGTTAAGATGGATGAAATCAGCTATGACGAAATGTTGGAACTTGCAACCTTGGGTGCACAGGTACTTAACAATCGTTCGGTTGAAATGGCTAAAAAATATAATGTTGAATTAGAGGTTCGTTCAAGTCTTGAACCCACCGTTCGCGGTACAATCGTAAAGGAGATAACAAAAATGGAAAAAACTTTAATTAAGGGCGTTGCCAAGGATAATAATGTTGCAAGTATTTCGGTAGTAGGTCTTCAAGATACTCCCGGTGTTGCTTTTAAAATCTTCAACAAGCTTGCACAGTCAAAAATCAATGTTGATATTATTCTTCAATCGGTTGGTCGTGACGGCACAAAAGATATTACTTTCACCGTTCCGCAAAGCGATGTTAAGACAGCTGTTAATGCAGTAAACGCATTAAAAGACAGTCTTAAATTCCAAAAAGTAACCTTTGATGAAAGCGTTACCAAGGTATCAATTGTTGGCGCCGGTATGGAATCTAACCCGGGTATCGCATCTAAGATGTTTGAAGCACTTTTTGATGCAGGCATCAACATTCATATGATTTCAACAAGCGAAATTAAAATTTCAGTTTTAATTGACGAAAAATATGCCGATGCAGCAGTTTCAGCTGTTCACGATAAATTTATTGACTAATTTTAAAAAAGTAAAAAGTAAAGGAGAATTTTCCTTTGGAAAGAGATGCAGTTTCCGCAGGTGTAAATCCCGTAGGTGGGCTTTTTAGCACTGCCGAAGTAAGAATTTTAATCTGTTATATTTTAACGGCTTTGGATGAAGCCGTGCCGGGTCAGCTTTTGGCTGAAACACTTCATTATGAAGGTATTGCCAACTGCTTTGAGGTTAACGATTCTATTGCCCATTTGGTAAAAAGCGGCCAGCTTTTACCCGTAGACGAAAAGGAAGACACCTATATAATCACAAAAAGCGGTAAATATGTTGCTGAAACCCTTAAAACCACTCTTTCTATGACGGTTAAGCAACGTGCTTATGATGCGGCATATAAAATGCTTTCACGCTTTAAAAATGCCAAAGAAACCGACATTAAAATTTCGCGTGAGGGTGACCGCACATTTATAACCTGTTCTGTTAAAGATGGTGATGAAACCTTTATGAGCGTTAAGCTTTTAGTGTGCGATGAAGACCATGCGCTTCACATTAAAGAAAAATTCTTATTAAACCCAACCGAAATTTTTACAGAGCTTGTCGAAAAGCTTTCAAACTAAATTTTAAAAAAGAAATCCCTCGAAAATTCGAGGGATTTTTCATTTTTACGAAACAGGCACTAAAAGCATTGTGCCATCCTTTACATATTCATCATCAAGGTTGTTGATTTTTATAATTTCATCCACACTTGCGTTATAAATTCTTGCTATGTTCCAAATGCTTTCTTCACCCGACACAAAATAAATTGTCATTGAACAACTGTTGTTTTTGGGCTTTAATTTACCTTCATTAAGGGTTATATCAGTAAGAAGCTCTATTCCCCTTTTTTCAATTACAGCCGCATTTACGGCCATATCTGCCCTTATTTCAAGGTTTGTGGGGGAATTTATTGTATAACCACAAGAAATTATGCTAATTTCGGGCAAGCATTCTAAATTGTTGTGTGCATCTTGAATGGCATAATTATATTCAAAATCAAGTGGCTTTTCGATATAGCAGGTTTCCCCACTTTCAGAAATGCTTACAATACCAACAATAAGTGTGCCGCAAATTTGCATTTTATCATCAGTAAACTTAACGCTTTGCGACTGAATATCACACCACAAATCCAAAACTGAAGCAATGCTTTCGCTTAAAACCACATTTTGCTTGAAGTGAAAATGTTCTTTTATATTTTCGCACATTTTTGTGAAAACAATTTTATCCTTTTTAAAGTCAGCTTCGAACCTTCTTGAAAAAGCATCGTTTATAATGGGCACATCGTTTTGACAATATGCTTGACTGCAAATTAAAAGCTTTGCCGAAAGGGCAAAAATTTTACATTCGCCCGACATATTTGCTTTTGGTTTAATATCTAAAAAAGCAAGCGTGGTTTTCGTTTCACACTGGCAGTCGTCAGTAACACCTTGCATATCAACCACTTGACTAAAAGGCAATATTGTTTTCATAATTTGCGGTGAGGGTAAATTTTCAGCACAATAGGTTATTGTAACCGCCATATCGCCCTTTACCATAATTTTGTCGTTTATAACCTTGCAGTCAGTAACCGACGGATAAGCATCGTACCTTAAAATTCGGTTTATTGCCGCACTGCCGTTAGAACAAGCAATTTCCTCTTCAATTATTACATATTTTTCAGAATATCCCATTGGCGAAGTTGACGGCGCAGTTGCACGGCGTATTTCAATGCTTGGGTCGTCAATATCCGAAATTACATTGCACCTTTTTCGGCAAAACAACTTTATATTAATGGTTGCCGCACCGTGAATATCTATCTTTCGTGATGTGACCGCACGGCAGTTTATATAATCTGTCTTTATAAAGCAGGAAACATTACAGCCCTGTGTGTCTTGTTCAATTTCCTTTACTTTATTAAAGGGATACTGATATTCATAAGAACACAAATTGTTGTCCTTGTCACAATATAAAACCGTTATGCAAATGTTCCCATCAATTGTAATGCTTTTATCATTAAGTGACTTTGAAGAAATGCGGGAAACCGCCTTGCATTTAAAAATTTTAGAAATATCAGGGCAATAATCAGGCAGATTAAAATCAACATCAATGGGTTGTTCACAACTGTCAACCCAAATGTTTTCATTGGTGTAAACATCGGTTTTTAGTGCTTTGTTTTCCATAATATTTTCCTCTCTTAAAACTTGTTATTTAATTTTATGAAAGAAAAAACATAAATATGACAAAACGGATTGCTCTAATAAAAAAGCAATCCGTTTTAAAATTATTCTAATTCAAAAGCACCTGTATACAAGCTATAATATTGTCCCTTTTGTGCAATTAAGTCTTCGTGGCTGCCACGTTCAATAATTCTGCCCTTATCAAGCACCATTATAACATCGGAATTTTTAACTGTAGAAAGGCGGTGTGCAATTACAAACACTGTTCTTCCCTTCATTAAGCTATCCATACCCTTTTGCACAATAGCTTCGGTACGGGTATCAATACTTGAAGTTGCTTCGTCCAAAATCATAACAGGTGGGTCAGCAACCGCCGCACGTGCAATGGCAATTAACTGTCTTTGGCCTTGCGACAAATTAGAACCATTATTTGAAAGTTCGGTTTCATAGCCGTTAGGTAAGCGAGTAATAAAATCATCCGCACCGGCAAGCTTTGCGGCTTTTATACACTCTTCATCAGTGGCATCCAAACGGCCGTAACGGATATTGTCCATAACCGTACCCGTGAATAAGTTGGTTTCTTGCAAAACAATGCCAAGTGAACGCCTTAAATCAGACTTTTTAATTTTATTAATATTTATACCGTCATAACGAATTTTGCCATCGGCAATGTCATAAAAACGGTTAATAAGGTTTGTAATTGTGGTTTTACCCGCACCGGTAGCGCCTACAAAAGCCACCTTTTGACCAGGTTCGGCATAAACGCTTACATCGTGTAATACCTGCTTATCTTCCACATAACCGAAATCAACATTTACCATTCTAACATCGCCACGAAGTTCGGTATAGGTCACCGTACCATCGCCATGGGGATGCTTCCAAGCCCAAAGACCTGTTCTGTCACTGGTTTCAACAATGTTTCCATTTTCGTCAATTTTAGCATTTACAAGTGTTACATAACCGTCATCGGTTTCGGGGAGCGAATCCATAAGTTCAAACACACGCTGTGCACCTGCAAGACCCATAACAATAGAATTTATTTGTTGTGAAAGTTGGTTTATATTTCCTGTAAACTGCTTGGTCATATTTAAAAATGCAACAACTATGCTTATTCCCAAGGGTTGCATAAATAAGCTTACATTTGGCACTTTAAGCAATAACAACAAACCGCCGACCAAAACAATAACAACATATAAAATATTGCCTATATTCATATTAATAGGACCCAAAAGGTTTGCATAAGCATTGGCACGACGGCTATCTTCGCACAAAGCGTCATTAACTTCGTCGAATTGTTTTTGTGTTTTTTCTTCATGACAAAAAACCTTAACAACCTTTTGGCCGTTCATCATTTCTTGAATAAAACCTTCGGTTTTGCCGATTGCCTTTTGTTGACGCATAAAATATTTGGCTGAACCGCCACCCACTTTTTTGGTAACAAAAAACAAGAAGAAAATGCCCACAATAACAACCAATGTTAACCAAAAGCTATATGACAACATTATGCAAAATACTGTAATAACAACTATACCCGCTTGTAAAATAGATGGTATGGACTGTGAAATAAGTTGGCGAAGTGTGTCAATATCATTTGTGAAATGGCTCATAATATCGCCGTGCTTTTTTCTGTCAAAATATCTAATTGGTAAGTTTTGCATACCGTTAAACAAGGTCTTACGCATTTTGCCAAGAAAGCCCTGTGTCATATATGCCATAAGCTGTGTTTGGGTAATTACCGCCGCCAATGACACAACATAAAGCGAAATTAAAATTATAATTCGTGGTATGATTTCCTTTGCGGCTTCATCCCAATCGCCACTTGCTTGATAGTTGGTTATAATTTTAATAATTTGTTCGTTAAAAATCGCGGGGGCAGTAGCAACCAACGCCACAAAGACGATGCAACAAAGTGTTAACGGAAACAACACGGGATAGTAATTAAACAACATTTTTAAAACACGCTTTAATGTTGCGCCGCTAAATTTTGGTTTGCCGTGCGGCATACCAACCGGTCCTCTACCCTGCGGACCTTTAAAATTAGGTGTTCTCATTACTATCACCTCCGTTTGTTTGTTGCTGATAAACTTCACGATAAATTTCACTTGAATTTAATAACTCGTTATGTGTGCCCATATCGGCAATTTTACCATTTTCCATAACTACGATTAAGTCGGCATCTTGCACCGATGCCACACGTTGAGCAATTATAATTTTTGTGGTGTTTGGAATATATTCCTTAAAGCCCATACGAATAAATGCATCGGTTTTAGTGTCAACCGCACTTGTAGAATCGTCTAAAATTAAAATCTTTGGTTTTTTAAGAAGTGCACGTGCAATACAAAGGCGTTGCTTTTGTCCGCCCGATACATTTGTGCCGCCTTGCTCGATATAAGTGTCATATCCATTAGGAAAGCTGTTAATAAAATCATCGGCTTGAGCTAGCTTGCAGGCCTCTACCATTTCTTCATCTGTTGCATTTTCGTTGCCCCAACGAAGATTATCCTTTATTGTGCCCGAAAAAAGTTGATTCTTTTGAAGCACCATTGCAACGCTGTCACGAAGGGATTTTATATCATATTCTCTTACATCCTGACCGCCAACCAAAACCTTGCCGCTTGTAACATCATAAAGTCGTGGTATAAGCTGCACAAGTGATGATTTACTTGAACCGGTACCACCAATAACGCCAACAGTCATACCGGATTCAATTTTAAGGTTAATACCTTCAAGGGCATTGCGTTTGGCACCAACATTATATTTAAATTCAACATTTTCAAAGCAAACCGAACCGTCTTTAACTTCAAAAATTGGGTTTTCAGGATTAACAAGGTTTGGTTCTTCATTTAACACTTCACAAATACGCTTCATTGCTTCAAGGGATAAAGTAAGCATTACATAAATCATTGAAAGCATCATAAGAGACATTAATATTTGCACACCATAGGTAAGCATGGCTGAAATTTGGCCAACATTAACCCCAACGCCCTTACTGTTAATTACAAGATAAGAACCCAAAAACAAAATTACAACCGTGTTAAAATACATACAAAATTGCATTAACGGGGTGTTAAAAGCAACAATTCGTTCGGCTTTTGTAAAATCTTCGGTAATACCATCGGCCGCTGCTGCAAACTTTTGCTTTTCATATTCTTCCCTTGAAAATCCCTTTACAACACGCATACCACGAACATTTTCTTCTATTGATTCGTTAAGCTTATCATACTTTTTGAAAACACGCCTAAATGCAGGCATTGCTTTTTTAGCAACCATCAAAAGCCCAAAAATCAACAGGGG
>JAZKYB010000227.1:0-8106 GCA_045611905.1 Acutalibacteraceae bacterium
TATTTATATTCCTTTTGCTCAAGCAGTACCGAAGGTTGCTACTATTGACCCTAACGCTTGCAATATGCTTAAAAACGGCAAGTGCGGTGTTTGCTCAAAGGTATGTGCCGCAGGTGCTATTGACTATACACAAAAAGACGAATATATTAACGAAAAATATGGTGCAATTGTTGTGGCAACCGGCTTTAATCCAATCAGCATGGATAAGTTTGACGAATTTGCTTACAATCAATCAAAGGATGTTATCACATCGCTTGAATTTGAACGTCTTACTAACGCCGCAGGTCCTTCTGCAGGTAAACTTTTACGCCCATCTGACGGAAAGCACCCACACACCATTGTGTTTGTTCAGTGCGTTGGTTCGAGATGTGAATCTTGTGCTGAAAAGGGTAAAGAATATTGTTCAAAAATCTGCTGTATGTATACCGCAAAACACGCAATGCTTACCCGTGATAAATATCCCGATACCGAGGTTTATGTATTTTATATAGATGTTCGAACCCCCGGTAAGAATTTTGACGAATTCTATCGCCGCGCGGTAGAAGAATATGGCGTTAAGTATATTAAGGGTATGGTTGGTAAGGTTGTGCCCGAGGGCGATAAGTTAAAGGTTCAAGCATCTGACCTTATTGCAAATAAGCAATTACATATTGATGCTGACTTGGTTGTATTGGCAGCCGCTATCGAACCCGATAAATCTGCTCGTCCACTTGCTACAATGCTAACAGCTAGTATGGACACTAACGACTTCTTTACCGAAGCACACCCCAAGCTTCGCCCTGTTGAAAGTCCAACTGCAGGTGTGTTCCTTTCGGGCGCTTGTCAAGGACCTAAGGATATTCCTGAAACCGTATCTCAAGCAGGTGCCGCTGCATCTAAGGTTATCGGTCTTCTTGCTAAGGATAAACTTACAGGTAACCCATGTGTCGCAGGTTCTAACGAACTTATGTGTAACGGTTGTTCATCTTGTGCAAATGTTTGTCCTTATGGTGCTATCACTTATGAAGATAAGGAATTCCGTATGCCTGATAGAACCACTAAGATTAGAAGAGTAGCGTCGGTTAACCCCGCAGTTTGTCAGGGTTGTGGCGCTTGTACCGTTGCATGTCCTTCGGGTGCTATGGACCTTAAGGGCTTTGCAAACTTACAAATTATGGCGGAGGTTGACGCAATATGCAAGTAAATGAATATAAGCCTTTAATTGTTGCATTTTGCTGCAACTGGTGTTCTTATGCGGGTGCTGACCTTGCGGGTAATAACCGTTTGGCATACCCTGCAGATGTTAAAATTATCCGTGTGCCTTGTTCATGCCGTGTGAACCCAATGTTTATTTTGCGTGCATTCCAACGCGGTGCCGACGGTGTAATTATTTGTGGTTGCCACCCCGGTGACTGTCACTATACTTCGGGCAACTATTTTACCCGTCGCCGTATGGCTGCCCTTTTCTCAATGCTTGACTTCTTGGGCATTGAAAAGGAACGCACCCGTGTTGAATGGGTATCTGCCGCTGAAGGCGCAAAATTTGCCGCAACAATGAACGACTTTGTCCAGACTGTAACTGCACTTGGTGAAAATAAGAGATTGGAGGATTTAAGATGCAAAAAATAACACGTGAACAATTATTGGCAAAAGCATCAGAACTCCTTGAAAATGGTACTGTTAGTGCAGTTTTGGGTTGGGGCATAGGTGAGTTTGATTATGATGTAACACCAACTGTTTTCAACACAACTGAAGAACTTAAAAACGGCTTTGTTTTTAATGATTTCTGCGGTGCAAACTTTGCAAAATATTTAGTAAATAAAACCGCAAAGGTTGAAGGCAAAATTCTTGTTTTCTTAAAACCGTGCGACACTTATAGCTTTAACCAACTTTTAACCGAACATCGTTTTGACCGTGAAAAAGTTTATGCTGTTGGTATTCCTTGTGAAGGTATGGCTGATATTTCAAAGGTTAAAACAATTGCAGGTGATGGTATTGCTGCTATTGGTTCAAATGGTGATAAATTAGTTGTTACCACATTGTATGAAGATGAGCCAATTTCTATTGATGCAAAAGATGTTTTGGCTGAACGTTGCATTAACTGTAAGAGTAAAAAGCACGTGGCTTATGACGAGCTTTTAGGCGAAGAAGGCGACGTTATCGAATCAAACCGTTTTGATGAAGTTGCTCGTTTAGAAGCAATGACACCTGATGAAAGATTTGCTTTTTGGCAAAACGAACTTTCACGTTGCATTCGTTGTAATGCTTGCCGTGACGCTTGTCCTGCTTGCACTTGTGAAAAATGTGTTTTCGATAACCCAAATTCGGGCGTTGAAAATAAATCACCTGCAAACAGCTTTGAAGAAAAGTTATTCCACATTATTCGTGCTTACCACGTTGCAGGTCGTTGCACCGACTGTGGCGAATGCTCACGCGTGTGTCCACAAAATATTCCTTTACACCTTCTTAACCGTAAGTTCATTAAAGATATGAACGAATTTTACGGTGAATATCAAGCAGGTGCTGAAGTAGGCAGTCGTGCACCTCTTGTGGATTATACCACCGAAGATTTAGAACCCGGTGAAGTTTTTGACAGGGGGGATAATAATGCTTAAGTGTTCTCTTGAAAAAATTGACCTTTTATTTAAAGAAATTGCAAAGAATGCTGACCTTTATCTTCCACAAGACCAAAATGACGGCAGTGCCGTCTTTAAAAAGTGGGAAGAGGGTAGTGTGTGGAGCAATGCTCTTAACACTGTTAGAAGCCCTAAGGACTTCTTTTTCCCACAAACAGAAGATTTAATGGCATTTAAGACCCAAGGCAAAAACATTGAAGTTATTGATACAAGAACTGCTCTTGATGATTTTGTTATCTTCGGTGTAAGAGCTTGTGATGTTAAAAGCTTTGATGTTCTTGACCGTGTGTTTTTAAGCGAACCCGTTGACAGCTATTATGCTTTAAGACGCAGTCACGGCGTGATTATTTCTTTGGCATGTGCAAAACCTTCCGAAACTTGTTTTTGCAATACCTTTGGCATAAACCCTGCTGAACCCACAGGCGATATTTCGGCTTGGAAAGATGATGCAAACATTTATTTTGAAGCAAATACCCAAAAGGGTAAAGATCTTTTAGAAAAGCTTATCGATTTGACTGAAGAATGTGACGACACAGCAGTAAACGAACAAAAGGCAAAAATTGGCGCCATTATGAACAAGCTTCCGCTTAAAGACCTTAAAACCGATGCTTTCGGTGGCGGCAAAACAGCTGAACTTTTCAATGCGCCCGAATGGGATGAATTATCTGCGACTTGTCTTGGTTGCGGTACTTGTACTTTTGTTTGCCCGACCTGTCAGTGTTATGATATTAAAGACTTTAATACAGGCAACGGTGTTATCCGCTTCAGATGTTGGGATTCTTGCATGTATTCTGACTTTACAAAAATGGCACACGGCAACAACCGTTTAACCCAAAAGGAACGCTTCCGCCAACGCTTTATGCACAAGCTTGTGTACTATCCCGAAAATAATGATGGTATGTTTAGCTGTGTGGGTTGCGGTCGTTGTCTTCAAAAATGTCCTATTTCTATGAACATAGTAAAAGTAATGAAAAAGATTGGAGGAAAAAAAGGTGAATAATATTAACGATACTTTAATTCCTAAAATTGGTGTCATTACAGATGTTCGCATCGATACACCCGATATTAAAACATTTCGTGTTGTAACCCCCGACGGTAAAAAGGCATTTGACCACAAACCCGGTCAATGCGCTATGCTTTCGGTTCCCGGTGTGGGTGAAGCAATGTTTTCTATTACTTCTTCACCAACAAACGAAGAATTTATGGAATTTTCCATTAAAAAATGCGGTTGTGTAACCGATTGGTTGCACCAAGCCGAACCGGGTCAGCAAATTACTATTCGCGGACCTTACGGCAAACCTTTCCCTGTTGATGATGTATTTGCAGGAAAAGACCTTTTATTCATTGCGGGCGGTGTTGGTTTAGCACCACTTCGTTCGGTAATCAATTATTGTCGCCACTATCGTGACCGTTACGGTAAAATTGATATCGTTTATGGCTCACGCAGTAAGGACGATTTGCTTGATTATAAAGAAATTATTGAAGAGTGGGCAACCGACAATGGTGTAAATGTTCATTTAACCATTGACAACCCACAAGAAGGTTGGGACGGTCATGTTGGTTTTGTGCCAAATTATGTAAAAGAACTTGGCTTTGACACCAACAAGGTGGCTGTTTTGTGCGGTCCTCCCATTATGATTAAGTTCACACTTGACGGTCTTTGCGCTATTGGTTTTGATAAAACTAATGTTTACACCACACTTGAACTTCGTATGAAGTGCGGCGTTGGTAAATGCGGCAGATGTAATGTTGGCGCAAAATATGTTTGTAAAGATGGTCCGGTTTTCCGCTGTGATGAATTGGAAGAACTTCCAAGCGAATATTAAAGGAGAAAAAATAATGGAAAATATGGTAAATATTTACCTTTATGGTAAAAAATACGAAGTTCCCGCAAGTCTTACTATTATGAATGCCATGGAATATGCCGGTTATCAGCTTGTTCGTGGTGTTGGTTGTCGTTGCGGTTTCTGCGGTGCTTGTGCAACAATTTACCGCATTAAAGGTCAGCAAGAAATTAAAACCTGTCTTGCTTGTCAAACAAAGGTTGAAGACAATATGTACATTGCTACATTGCCTTTCTTCCCACTTGTTAAACAACCATACGATATTGAAAAGGTTAAACCCAGCGAACAAATTATGATGCAACTTTACCCTGAAGTTTATACTTGCATCGGTTGTAATGCTTGCACCAAAGCTTGTACACAAGAACTTAATGTTATGCAATACATTGCTTATGCACAACGCGGTGATTTTGAAAAATGCGCTGAAGAATCATTTGACTGCGTAATGTGTGGCGTATGTTCTTCACGTTGCCCTGCAGGTATTACACATCCACAGGTTGGGTTACTGGCAAGACGCCTTAACGGTAAATATCTTGCTCCCGAAACACAACACCTTTTAGAACGTGTTGCTGAAATTGAAAACGGCGGTTGTGAAGCAGACCTTAGGGATATTATGAAGAAAACTGCTGAAGAATTAAAAGAAATGTATAACAACCGTGATTTTGAGAAATAAGGAGGCGCGAAGAATGTATACACAGGAAATGTTAGAATCCATCAAAAAGGTGGAGGCGACCCGTGAGGAGCGCCTTAAAGCAGTTCTTGCAGGTAATCACCCAAGACGTATGACTGCTGAAGAAAAGGATGAGGTTTTACTTCAAAACCATCCCGACCATATAAAATCTCAATTTGCCGAACTTAAAATCGGCCCTAACAAAGGCGAAAAAGTGCCACTTGAACTTGCTGAAACTTTACAAGCAAATCCAAGAATTGACCCTAAGGATATCGACCTTAGCAAAATTGATTATGATGTAGATGTTCTTGTTATCGGTGGCGGCGGTGCAGGTTCTGCAGCTGCTATTATGGCTAATGAAAACGGCGCAAAGGTTATGATTGTTACCAAGCTTCGCCACGGTGATGCTAACACAATGATGGCCGAAGGCGGTATTCAAGCTGCTGACAAACCAAATGACAGCCCTGCACAACATTATCTTGATGTTATGGGTGGCGGTCACTTTAAAAATGTTCCCGAACTTGTTTATAAGCTTGTAAACGATGCACCTGTTTGCATTAAATGGCTTAATGACCTTGGCGTAATGTTTGATAAAGAAGCAGATGGCACAATGGTTACTACCCACGGTGGTGGTACTTCTCGTAAGCGTATGCACGCTTGTAAGGACTATTCAGGTGCTGAAATCATGCGTGTTTTACGTGATGAAGTTCAAAACCGTCAAATCCCTGTTGTTGATTTTACTTCAGCAATTGAAATCATTAAGGACGAAAACGGCAAAGCAGCCGGTGCAGTTCTTATGAATATGGAAACCAAGGAAATTCTCATTGCTCGTGCCAAAACTGTTATCATCGCAACAGGTGGTGCAGGTCGTATGCATTATCAAGGTTTCCCAACCTCTAACCACTATGGTGCTACTGCTGACGGTCTTGTTATGGCTTACCGTGCAGGTGCTCCGTTGCTTTATGCTTATACCTTGCAATATCACCCCACAGGTGCGGCTTATCCTTCACAAATTTTTGGTGCGCTTGTTACTGAAAAGGTTCGTTCAATCGGTGCTCAACTCATCAACTCTGATGGTGAAGCATTCATGTATCCGCTTGAAACTCGTGACGTTTGCGCTTCTTCTGTTATCAGAGAATGCCGCAAGGGTAAGGGTATTGACACCTTCAATGGCGGTCAGGGTATTTGGCTTGACTCACCAATGATTGATATGATTCACGGCGAAGGCACAATTGAAAAGCGTATCCCCGCTATGATGCGTATGTACCTTAAGTATGGTATCGATATGCGTAAGCAACCAATTCTTATTTACCCAACACTTCACTATCAAAACGGTGGTATTAAGATTGCCGACAACGGTATGTCCGATGTTGAAAACTTGTTCGTTGCAGGTGAAGCCGTTGGTGGTATCCACGGTGAAAACCGCCTTATGGGTAACTCTTTGCTTGACATTATCGTGTTTGGTCGCAATGCAGGTATAAATGCTGCTAAGGCCGCTAAAAATACAACAGTTGGTGAAAGACTTAACCTCGACCATGTTGAAAGCTTTAAGAAAGAAATGGCTGATGCAGGCATCAAGACCGATGCAGTTTCGCCAAAACTTCTTCCTAACTACACTAAGCAAAAGGATTTTTAAGGAGGACTCAATATGAAATTTTTTGGCGGAGTAATCTCCATAAACGATATTTACACCCTTTTGTTTGTTGTTTTTGGTGTTCTACTCGCTGGTTATGCCTTGGGTAGAATCACCATTAAGGGTGTTTCCTTGGGCGACGCAGGCGTGTTTATTATTGCATTGCTTGTTGGCGCATTGTGCTTTAGTATGACAAGCGACGGTCTTGTGTTCTCGTTGTCAGCAAAAGCTTATGATTATAAATCAGCTATGAAGTTAATCGAAGGCCTGGGTCTTGTGCTATTTGTTACCTCGGTTGGTTACATTGCAGGTCCTAAATTCTTTGGTAACTTTAAAAAGAATTTTAAGTCATACGTTTTGCTTGGTTTAATTATCATTCTTGCGGGCGGTCTTGCTGCATTGGCTTGTATCTTTGCAGGCAAGTATTGGCTTGGCTTTGGTGCCGCTGCTGATGATTTAGATGGATTTGTTGCTATGATTGTTGGCTTGCTTTCGGGCTCACTTACATCAACTCCCGCATTCTCTGCTGCAAAGGCAACTGTTGCTGCCGAATATGAAGGATTAGTATCGGTAGGTCACGGTATTTCTTACATCTTCGGTGTTGTTGGTGTTGTATTGTTCGTTCAACTTATTCCTAAACTTTTAAAGGCAAATATGGAAGAAGAACGTGCAAAATTAGTTATCAAATCAGAAAAAGAAGAAAAGAAGAGTTTGAAAAAACTTTTTGAAATTGACCATATGGGTGTTGCAGGTTTTTCACTTGCCGCTGTTTTGGGCGTATTAATTGGTAACGTTAAAGTTCCGTTATCAGCAGCAGGTTATGAAGGTACTACTTTCTCTTTAACTGCAACCGGTGGTTGTTTGCTTTTAAGTTTGATTTTAGGCCACTTTGGCAAAATCGGTTCTATTAGCATTATGCCGGCACAAAGCACCTTAAAGTTATTCCGTGAATTAGGTCTTGTATTGTTCCTTGTTGGCGCAGGCATTCCCGGTGGTGCGGAATTCGTTGAAAGTTTTGACCCAATGTACTTTGTTTATGGCGTATTTATGACAATCGTTCCAATGATTCTTGGTTTCTTGTTTGCTAAATATGTTCTTAAACTTAGCTTACTTAACAACCTTGGTTCGCTTACAGGCGGTATGACATCTACCCCCGCACTTGGTACACTTATCGGTGTTGCAGGTACAGAAGACGTTGCAGCAGCTTATGCCGCAACTTATCCTATAGCGCTTATTGCGGTTGTACTTGTTTCACAGTTCCTTGTAATTTTGTTTTAATTAAATTAAAAAGCTTTCGGTTTAGCCGAAAGCTTTTTGCTTTTAACATAAAATAAAAAATTTTTTCAT
>JAZKYB010000228.1:0-2208 GCA_045611905.1 Acutalibacteraceae bacterium
TACGATGCGCTTTTTGAAATGCTTGGTGCCGAAAATTTTCAGCGCTGTATTGAGCGTGGCGATATTGAAGTTGCCCCTTTGGCATATATGCGCGGCAGAACGCTTGATGACAGTTTTATTATTTTGGATGAAGCGCAAAACACCACAAGCGAACAAATGAAAATGTTTTTAACCCGTTTGGGCTTTAATTCAAAAGCTGTTGTAACAGGTGATATAACACAAATTGACCTACCTTCAGGCAAGAAGTCAGGGCTTAAAGATGCGGTTAAAATACTGAAAAACATTGACGATATTGCAATTATGCGGTTATCTGAAAAGGATGTTGTAAGACACCGCTTGGTGCAGGAAATTATTAAAGCATATGAAAGAAATGAAGAACAAAATGAACGCAAAAATTAGCATTGAAAACAGGGTAAAAAATATCGAATTACCTAAAAATTACCGCTCACTTATTCGCAAAGCGTGTAATGCATCACTTTTATTTGAAGGCATTTTAGATTTGGCTGAAGTTAATGTCACCATTGTAAGTGATGATGAAATCAAACAACTTAATAGCGATTTTCGTGGTATTGATAAATCGACCGATGTATTATCTTTTCCATTGGGTGAAAATGGCGAATATGATGTTAATCCCGAAACGAACGCTTTAATGCTTGGGGATATTGTAATTTCGGCAGAGCACGCCTTAAACCAAGCAGAAGAATATGGCCATTCTACCCAACGCGAAATTGCTTTTTTAACCGTTCATTCAATGCTTCATCTTTTGGGTTATGACCATGTAAATAATGAAACCGAAGAAAAAGAAATGTTTAAAAAACAAGAAGAAATTTTAATTAAAATGGGTTTGGGAGTTTAAAAATTATGAAACAAACATCAGCTTTTATAACAATTATCGGTAGACCGAATGTTGGTAAATCATCTTTAATGAACCGCATTTTAGGGCAAAAGGTGGCAATTGTTTCGGACAAGCCCCAAACCACACGCACAAAAATTATGGGTGTTAAAACCGAAGGTGAAAGCCAAATCGTTTTTATTGACACCCCCGGCTTTCACAAAGCAAGAAACGAACTTGACAAGAATATGAACCGTGCGGTAAATGACGGCCTTTGTGATGTAGATGCGGCTGTTTTGGTGGTTGAAGCAAACCCAAAATTTAAATTTGACGGCGATAATTTACCCCCTGCGGAACAAAAGTTAATTGAAGAAATTAAAAAACGCAAAATGAAGGCAGTTTTAGTAATAAACAAAATTGACTTGCTTGATAAAAAGGATGAATTGTTTGGTATAATTATGGCATATACAAAGGCCTGTGATTTTGAAGCAGTTATACCGCTTTCGGCAAGAACAGGGGATGGCATAGAACTTTTAATGGATGAAATTAAAAAGTTTTCAAAGCCGTCACCCCACTTTTTTGATGCCGACGATGTAACCGACCAACCCGAAAAGGTTATTGTTGCGGAAATGATAAGAGAAAAACTTTTGCGCTCACTTGATAAGGAAGTGCCACACGGCATTGCGGTTGATTTGGAACGCTTTGTAGAGCGTGATACAGCCGAAGGTGAGCCAATTGTTGAAATTGAAGCAACCATTATTTGCGAAAAAGATTCTCACAAGGGTATTATTATTGGCAAAGGCGGGGCAATGCTTAAAAAAATCGGTATGCAGTCACGCCGTGATATTGAAGAATTTTTTGGCATTAAAGCATCGGTTAAACTTTGGGTAAAGGTTAAGGAAGACTGGCGCAACCGCCAAGGTCTTATTCACACCTTTGGATTAGATTAATTTACCTTTTATATTTTAAAAATATCACCTAAAACTAAATTCAGGTGATAAAAATGGAAAAAGAAAAATCGTGGCTTAAATTTTTAACAAGCGGCAAGGTAGAAGATTATTTAACTTATGTAAATTCGTGCAAGGGAAGTGAAATACTTGGCACAGGAAACAACCCGTTTCACGACCGAGGGGTTGGTTATAAAGCAGGTGAATGTGGGGGAGAGCGACAAGCTCATAACCATTTTCACTAAGGAGCATGGCATTATTAAGGCATTCGCAAGCGGCGCCAAGCAGACAAAGTCCAAAAAGGGTGCCGCAACCAGTATGCTTACATATGCAAGCTTTGCAATTAAAAGCAAAAACGGTAGTTTAAGAATTTATGAAGCAACACCAATTACAATGTTTTTTGGGGCAAGCAGTGATATTGAAGTTTTG
>JAZKYB010000229.1:0-7220 GCA_045611905.1 Acutalibacteraceae bacterium
GGACCGCGTAGGTTTTCTAACTGTTCGACAGTAAAGTCACTGTACTTGAACGGCTCTCCTTTTTCACCTTGGGGTCCCGTATCACCTTTTTCGCCTTTTGCTCCGCGAAGTGCATCCAACTGCTCAGCAGTAAAGTCAGAATACTCAAACGGCTGACCTTTTTCACCTTTTGGTCCTGTTTTGCCGATTTCGCCTTGCGGACCGCGTAGGTTTTCTAACTGTTCGACAGTAAAGTCACTGTACTTGAACGGCTCTCCTTTTTCACCTTGGGGTCCCGTATCACCCTTTTCGCCTTTAAGTGCACCGCTATCGGCGTCATCACGCACCGACTGTGCAATTTGCTTTGTTTCGTTCATAAGTGAAACTATTTGTTCATATTCGGTAGGTGTGGGTTCTTTCGGTTCATCACCAAGTTCGTAACCACTTTGCAAAACCTTTACAGCACCACGCACCGTTGTTGCACGAACATCGTCTTTTACGCCAAACACCGAAACAGTAAATTCGGGCTCGGTAATAATCTCGTGCGGAATAAAACACTCGTTAGTATCATCCAAAATAACATTAAGCGTTTTGTCGGCATTAGAAAATACTACGGTTTTAGTAAGCCCATCCCAGCTTGGCGGAAAAGTAAAATCAATAGTATCAAAATTGATACTATCAGATACGGCATTGCTATCAGCTATAATTTCGCCATTTGGCAAAATATTTGCTTTTATCATTTTATAACCTCCTTAATTTTTAATTCCAACCCTTCACAAATAAGAACCATTAAAAATCGAATTTTGTAAGTGGCAGCAGCAAAATGGCGGTTTTAATCAAAAAAACAAACACCCCACAAAAAGTGGGATGTTTGTTTTTGGTGGATGTGAGGAGTCGACCGTCTGCGGCGCTTCACTTGCATACTTATGGCTTGTCGACCCAAGACTTCGTCTTCGGTACCCGACTTCACCGCTCTGAACTAAAAAACTTGCCCCCGGCAACTTTTTTTGCGTTCAGACTCTCTCGAGTTCGATTCTTCAATAAAGAAAAAACGAACACCCCACAAAAGTGGAGTGCTCGTTTTTGGTGGATGTGAGGAGAATCGAACTCCTGTCCAAAAATCTATTCATACCGGTATCTCCGAGCGCAGACATATCTTTACATTCCCTTTTACAGCCGTCAAATGTCGGACTGCTGTAATCAGTATCTCCTACTTCGTGACGGCAGGTGGAGAAACCCACCGTTCACGTTCACCGCTAAAATGACACCCTACCTCGACCGCGGTAGTTCGAGTTCGGATGAGCCGCCTAATTAGGCAGCTAAAGCAACTTTATTGTTGTTAGTTAATTTTTAATGCAAATTTTAAAGTGGTTTTGCGCCACTGCTCGCTGCCAATACTTCAAAATCCCTGTCGAAACCTTTACACACCCATATATTGAAGTAATAGGTAATAGTGAAGAGGTAAGAAGTAATTTTCAAATTAAAGTTGCATATTCATTTTATCTGTTTTGTTCTTTTAGTGCGCGGTCTATGGTGCGGTTTGCATCACGCTTTGCCGCAACCTCACGCTTATCGTGAAGTTTTTTACCTTTACAAAGACCTAACTGCACCTTAACAAGCGAACCCTTAAAATAAAGTGACAATGGCACAAGTGCCATACCGTCTTGCTTTACTGCACCCAAAAGACGCATAATTTCACGCTTGTGCATTAAAAGTTTGCGATTTCGTGCCGGTGGCTGATTAAAACGGTTGCCGTGCTCGTAGGGACTAATGTGCATTTGTTTGATAATCATTTCGCCATCATCCACACTGCACCAAGCATCCTTAAGGTTTACACCACCCTGCCTTATTGACTTAATTTCAGTACCGGTAAGGGCAATACCACATTCAAAGCTTTCAACCACAAAATATTCAAAAAACGCTTTTTTGTTTGTTGTAATCGTTTTTGTTTCCATTATAAATGCCCCTCCTTTTAAAATTATACAATAACACAGCAACAAATTTTGTAACTTTCTGTCAGGCAAGAAAAACGCCCTTACATAAAGTAAAGGCGTTAGTTCCACAGTGTTTAACCTTTATGTAAAATAAAGATTATTCAGCAACGATAGCATCAACAGGGCAACCTGCTTGACAAGCGCCACAATCCATGCAAGCGTCAGCATCGATCACATATTGTTCTGCACCTTCAGAAATAGCATCAACAGGGCAACCTGCTTGGCAAGCACCACAGCTAATGCAAGCATCAGTAATTTTGTAAGCCATCAAAAACACCTCCATAGCTTTTACTGTTTATTATTGTAACAACAAACATTTAAAAAATCAAGTATAAATATTGCATTAACAAAAATTTTACAGTTAATTGTCACTTTTTGGCTTTTTTTTGCCATTATTTAAAACCTTAACATTGTCACGGTGGGTTTTAAAAGGCATTAAATCGCTGTCAAGCGGTTTAACATAAAGATTACCGGTAATTAAATTAACATCGGTAACCACACCTGTGCCGTTTTCGGTTTTAACGGTTGCGCCAACATGTGGTGTAAACGAATTAAGATATTCGTAAGCGTCTTGTTCATACTTAAGGCAACACATAAGTCGACCGCAACTGCCAGAAATTTTAGTGGGATTAAGTGAAAGACCCTGTTCCTTTGCCATTTTAATTGAAACAGGTTGGAAATCACTTAAAAACTGCTTGCAACAATAAGGTTGACCACAAATACCAATACCGCCAAGCATTTTGGCTTCATCCCTAACACCAATTTGGCGAAGTTCAATGCGGGTGTGGAATTTGCCGGCTAAATCCTTTACAAGTTCCCTAAAATCAACACGGCCGTCAGAAGTGAAGAAGAATATTATCTTAGTGCCATCAAAGGAATATTCAACTTCAACAAGTTTCATATCAAGGTTGTGCTGTGCAACAAGCTGTTCGCATATATCAAATGCTTCTTGCTCTTTTTTCTTGTTTTCTTCTAACCTTTTTATATCCTTTTCATTTGCAAAACGAAGCATTTTTTTAAGTGGTGCTACAATTTTGTCTTCCTCAACCTCAAAATTCGCTTCGCTGACAACGCCAAATCCATTACCGTTTTGTGTTTCAACGATAACTTTGTCCCCTACCTTTACCTGATTAGAATCCGGTGAAAAATAATACGAACGTCCGTTATCTTTAAATTTTACGGAAATAACCTCTGTCATTTGTTCCTCCAAAAAATTTGTATGGCTGTACAAACCATATTACTGAAAAATAAATTTAAATTTATATTTGTGAAAAGCGCCTGTTCAAAACCATATAATTCATTATAAAATGCTAAAAGTGGTTTTGCAAATTGGCTTTTAGGGTCACTTTTAATTCTTTTTGTAATTTCGTTTTTAAGTGCTTTTAAAAAAGCGTCAACTTCTACCCTTTTCTTTGCAAAAGCATTCAAGGTTAAAAGCATATTATATTGGTCGTTTTTATAAAGAAAATCTAAAAACTCAACCGCTGAAAGTTCGGCCTTGGTGCTACCCTTACCCTTTAAAAAAGTTAAGGCACGGCCAATATTATTTTGCGCATTAGTTAAAGCATCGTCAATTTCATCAGCATTATATTTTGTTTTTTTGCTTAAATAATCAAACGCCTTTGAAAATTCGGGTGAGGTAAGATTTAAGACCACACAGCGCGAAATTACTGTTTCTAAAAACGCCGCCTTATTTTCAGCAATAAGCACAAACATTACGGCCTCGGGCGGTTCTTCAAGCACCTTTAAAAGTGCATTTTGTGAAGCCGCGTTCATAGTGTCGGCCTTGTCAATTATAAAAACCTTTTTAAGCGTTTTGTGGGGCTTTACAAATGCTTCTTGGCGAAGCTCACGAATTTGAGAAATTACAATGCTTTTTTTATCATCCTCGGGCGCTACTGTGCTTATATCGGGGTGGTTTTTCGAGTCCGCCAAGCGACAGTTGTCGCACATATCACAGGGTGCATTACTTTCACCGCAAACAATTGCCTTTGCCAAAAAAGTGGCCAAAGTATGTTTGCCAACACCGCTGTCACCCAAAATTAAAATAGCGTGTGGTATGCGCTGCTCTTTTATAAAATTTTTAACTGTAAGCGCTGTTTTTTCGTTTGATACAAGTGGAAAAATCATACCACAAAGCCAACCTTTTTCATTGCTTTGTAATAGGTTTTTCTGGCAACATATTCTGCCTTTTGAGCACCTTCAGTATAAAGTGCTTCAAGGGCTTTCTTATCCTTTATAATTTCGTCATAAGCGGTTTTAATTGGGGCAAGTGCATCCGCAACAGATTCACCAACCGCAATTTTAAAGTCGCCATAACCTTTGCCTTCAAATTCCTTTTCAATTTCCGATACGGTTTTGCCTGTAACTGCCGAATAAATTGTGATAAGGTTTGAAATGCCGGGTTGTTCTTCACCGAATTTTACCTGTCCCAAAGAATCAGTAACAGCACGCTTAAATTTGCGAATAATTGTGTCTTTATCATCCAAAATTGCAACCCACGAATTTAAGTTTTCGTCTGATTTTGACATTTTCTTGAATGGGTCTTGAAGTGACATTACACGAGCACCGGTTTTTGCAATGTAAGGTTCGGGCACGGTAAAAACATCACCATAAAGATTATTAAAACGAATCGCAATATCGCGTGCAATTTCAAGGTGTTGTTTTTGGTCAGCACCAACCGGTACCAAGTCGGGCTTGTAAAGCAAAATATCTGCCGCCATAAGAACAGGGTATGAGAAAAGACCAACATTAACATTGTTGGCGTGTTTTAAAGATTTATCCTTAAACTGTGTCATACGTGACATTTCACCAAACTGTGTGTTGCACGACAAAAGCCAAGCAAGTTGAGCGTGCTGTGGCACATGTGACTGAATAAACACAGTGTTTTTTTGTGGGTCAAGACCAAGTGCTAACATAATAGCATAGGTAGAATAAATTTGCCCGCGAAGCTTTGCAGGGTCTTGACGCACAGTAATAGCGTGCAAATCCGCAACCGCAAAGGTGCAATCAAATTCATCCTGCATATTAACCCAATTTTTTAAAGCGCCAAGATAATTGCCAAGTGTTAACATACCGTTTGGCTGAATACAACTAAGCACACGCTTTTTTTCAATATTTTGAGTGTTTTGACACATAATAATTCCGCCTTTGATACTTAATCGAAATAATTATAACATACAGAAATTATTTTTACAAGTTTTAAGTTGAATAATGTTTATTATAATGATATAATAATATATATTAAATTTAAAAGGACGGCAAAAATGAACTTTTCACTAATGAAAACAACTGCGCTTTTACCACAAAAAGAAAAGCGGCTTTCAACATTTTTAATTGCACTTTTTACCGCCACTTGCCTTTTTGTGCCTTATATCATTATGAGCGAAGGATATTTCACCTTTTATGGTGATTTTAACGCCCAACAAATTCCATTTTATATACACTGTCACGAAATGGTTAAAAGCGGCAAGCTTTTTTGGGATTTTGGCACAGACTTAGGTTCTAACTTTATTGGATCATACAGTTTTTATCTTTTGGGAAGCCCTTTCTTTTGGCTAACAATTCCTTTTCCAAGTTATGTTGTGCCATACCTTATAGCACCCCTTTTAATTCTAAAATTCGCATTGTGCGCACTCACTTCATATCTTTACATCCGCCGTTTTACACGCACACCACGTGCCGCACAAATTGGCGCACTTTTATATGCATTTTCGGGCTTTTCCATATACAACATTTTCTTCAACCACTTTCACGAAGCTTTTATTGTTTTTCCGCTTCTTTTGTTGTCGGTTGAAATGTTTTTAACCGAAAATAAACGCTTTTTCTTTGCTTTAATGGTGGCAATATGTGCCATTACAAACTATTTCTTCTTTTTCGGAATGGTTGTTTTCGTAATCATTTACTTCTTTGTAAGGGTATTTTCAAAAACCGTTGTCGTAACCCCGGGCAGATTTTTGGCTTTTACCTTTGAAGCGGTTTTAGGTCTTTTATTATCAGCCGTGTTGCTTTTACCATCTATCAGCGCTATTGCCGCCAATTCACGAATCAGTGATACGCTAATTGGTTGGAACGCACTTATGTACGGCAAGGAACAAATTTACGGCAATATTTTGCAGTGCTTTTTCTTCCCGCCCGATATACCTGCCCGTCCTGTTTTCTTTCCCGGTGCCGAAGTTAAATGGTCATCCCTTGGTGGATGGTTACCCCTTTTCAGTATGAGCGGTGTGTTTGTTTGGTTTTTCTCTAAAAAGAAGAACTGGCTTAAACGAATGATTGGTATTTGCATTTTTATGGCGCTCGTCCCCATTTTAAATAGCGCGTTTTATGCATTTAACTCCTCTTACTATGCACGTTGGTTTTATATGCCAATTCTTTTAATGTGTCTTGCAACCGCAATTTTAACCGAAGACACCAATACAAACTGGGCCGACGGTTATAAATGGACACTTGGCATAACCATTGCAGTTTCACTTGTTATTGGCTTCTTCCCACAAAAGAATGACGATGGTGAAATCATTTACGGACTTTATTCAGAAAGCGAAACGCTAAATTACACCATTCGTTATTGGGCGGCGTGTGGTATAGCTATTGCAAGTCTTATACTTTTAGGTTTGCTTTTACGCTTTGTAAAACGAAATCCAAAAGTGTTTTACCGTGCAGCTGTTGCACTTATTTGCATTGTTACAATTATTTACGGCAATGTTTATGTTGCGACAGGTCGACTGCATTCACACGAAGTAAAAGAAATGATGATAGATTCACTTATCGAGGGTCAAGTAACACTTGAGGGTGACCCTGACGATTTTAGAATAGATGTTTACGACAGTGTTGACAATACAGGAATATATCTTGGATATTCTTCAATAAACTGTTTCCATTCGGTTGTTCCCGCCTCTATTATGGAATTTTATGACTATATCGGTGTCGAGCGAAGCGTTGGAAGCCGTCCCGAAACTAATTATGTCGCATTAAGATCTTTACTTTCGGTTAAATACCTTTTAAACCCAACAAGTCAAAAATCTTTTATAGACGATGAAACCAACGAGCCATCAATGAACGGATTTTCATACCTTAAAACCGACTGCAACTATTATGTATATCAAAACAACAATTATATACCTTATGGTTTTTCGTATGATTATTATTTAACCTATGACTTTTTAGAAGATTATTCAAACCAAAACCGTGTTAATATGATGCTAAAAGGCATGCTTTTAACCGATAAACAAATAAAAAAATATGGCC
>JAZKYB010000230.1:0-4299 GCA_045611905.1 Acutalibacteraceae bacterium
GTGAAAATCCGTGCCGTCATATGAAATTGTAAGCAGTACCCTTTTCAAAACGGCACCTCCCTAAAAATTACATAAAAATATTAAGCAAAATAATGCCTGCGCCAAAAAGAACTGTAAAAACAGTTAATGATAAATCTCTAAAATGAAGTTTTAACTGTTTCATTCGGGTTTTGCCTTCGCCCGAATTATAACAACGGCATTCCATAGCGTCAGCAAGTTCGGCCGCACGGCGAACCGATGAAAACAAAAGCGGAATTAAAATTGGAATAAGTGCTTTTATCTTTTCTTTAAAATTGCCGTTTTCAAGGTCGGCACCCCTTGCCTTTTGGGCGTTCATAATTTTTTCCGCCTCTTCAACAAGGGTTGGTATAAACCTTAACGCAATGGTCATCATCATTGCAATGGTGTGCACCGCAGTTTTAAGACCCAAAAACTTTAAGGGTGAAAATAAACTTTCAATGGCGTCGGTTAAATCGTTAGGTGTTGTGGTATAAGTCAAGGTTGCGCTTATAATAATTAAAAGCATAATTCTTGTTGCCATAAAACCTGCGTGTAATAAACCGCCATCGGTAATGTTAAGTTTGCCAAAAATACTGAAAAGCACCTTACCTTCACCATAAAAAGCATTTATAACGGCGGTAAAAATTAAAATTGGTAAAACCGCTTTTAAATTTTTAAGGTACATTTTAACAGGAATTTTGGTGACAAACATTGTTATTAAAATAAACAACGCTGAAAGACCTAAGCCCCAAAAGTTTTGTGCCACAAAAATGAAAACAATAACCGCAACAAGCAATAAAATTTTAACACGTGGGTCGGCACGGTGTATTACAGATTTAGAATCAAAATACTGACCGAAAGTTATGTCCTTAAGCATTTCGGTCACCTGCCTTTATATTTTTTAAAACCTCTGTCGCCTTTTCAACCGTGAAAACGTCATTCGGCACATTTAAGCCCTTTTCACGAAGACAGTCAAACACACGGGTAACTATCGGCACATTTAAACCAATTTCTCGAAGTTTATCGCCCTGTTTGAAAACATTTTCGGTTTTATCAAACATTACAACCTCGCCCTTGGACATAACCAAAAGCTTGTCCGCCATTTGCGCCATATCTTCCATACTGTGAGAAATGATTATAACTGTGGCATTAAAAGCACGTCGATATTCGTTTATAACCTTTATAATTTCCTGTCTGCCCTGCGGGTCAAGACCGGCTGTGGGCTCGTCAAAAACAATAATTTCGGGCATCATTGCCATAACGCCCGCAATGGCAACCCTGCGCTTTTCACCGCCCGATAAATCAAAGGGCGATTTTTCTAAATATTCATCCTTTACACCAATAAGACGGCATGTGTCTAAAACCCGTTTTTCAAGTTCTTCACCCAAAACACCCATATTTTTAGGGCCAAAGGCAATATCTTTAAAAACAGTTTCTTCAAAAAGCTGATATTCGGGATATTGGAAAACAAGGCCAACCTTAGAATGAATTTTTCTAATTTCCTTTGGCTTGTCCCAAATATTGCTGTCATCTATTAAAATTTCGCCCTTTGTCGGTTTTAAAATGCCGTTAAGGTGCTGAACAAGTGTTGATTTACCCGAACCTGTATGACCGATAATACCTATCATTTCGCCTGCTTCAACAATAAAACTCACATCACTTAAAGCGTCGTTTATAAAAGGTGTATTTCCGCCATAGCTGTGGCTAAGGTTTTTAACCTGTAAAACTGACAATTCTTAATTTTCCTCCAAATAATGCATAATTGCATCGGCAGTTTCTTCTATCGACAAAACATCAGTAGGAACTGCAATTTCATTTTGATTTAAAGCATATAAAAGCTCGGTCGTTTGGGGAACATCAAGCCCAACCGATTTAAGCATTTTAACATTTTTAAAAATTTCTTTTGGTGTGCCGTCAGCAATGAATTCACCGTCGTTCATAACAAGCACACGGTCGGCCTTTTCGGCTTCTTCCATATAGTGAGTAATAAGCACAACCGTAATGCCTTTTTCTTTGTTAAGGCGCAAAATTGTGTTAATAATCTCTGCCCTGCCCTTTGGGTCAAGCATAGCTGTCGGCTCATCCAAAACAATGCATTCGGGTTCTAATGCTATAATACCCGCAATGGCGATTCTTTGCTTTTGACCACCTGAAAGATGGTGTGGTGTAGAATTTCTAAATTCATACATTCCGACCGCTTTTAAGGCGTCGTCCACACGGTTTCTTATAACCTTGGGGTCAAGACCCAGGTTTTCAGGGCCAAAGGCAACATCTTCCTCTACAATAGAGGCAACCAACTGATTATCAGGGTTTTGGAAAACCATTCCAACCTTTTTCTTTATAAGAAATTCTTCTTTTTCGTCTTTGGTGTTTATACCATCAACCCAAATTTCACCGCTTGAAGGTTTGTTTAGCCCGTTAAGCATTTTAGCCAAGGTTGATTTGCCCGAACCATTATGCCCTAAAATAACGGTGAAACTTCCCCTTTTAATATCAAGCGAAACATTATGAACGGCGGTATATTCTACCTCGTCTTCGATATAGTTGTAACTTACGTTTTTTATTTCAATAATATTGCTCATTTTTTCATCCAAATAGTTGTATTGCCTGCCGGCATACTAAAACCTTTATTTGTAATTGGCAAACCAATTTCGTCCGTAAAAACATCACCTTCACGATTTCCCACAACATATTCTTTAACCATATAATTTAAAATTGTTGGTGAAAGACCTGCGGTGTATGAATTAAGAAAGAAAAATAACGCATCATCTGACAAAAGTTTGCCTGTTTCGGTTAAAAGTTCGGTCAGTTGTTGTTCTAACTTCCAAACTTCACCATTAGGGCCACGACCATAAGACGGTGGGTCCATAATAATAGCGTCATATTTATTGCCCCGTCTGATTTCACGCTTAACAAACTTCAAGCAGTCGTCAACAAGCCAACGGACATTTTGGTCGGCAAGACCTGAAGCGGCGGCATTTTCCTTTGCCCATTGCACCATGCCCTTTGAAGCATCAACATGGGTAACGCTGGCCCCTGCCGAAAGACAAGCAATTGTGGCTCCGCCTGTATAAGCAAATAAATTTAAAACCTTAATTTCACGATTTTCGTTTTCAATAAGTTTTTTAGCCAACGCCCAATTCACCGCTTGTTCGGGAAAAAGACCTGTATGCTTAAAGCCCATTGGTTTTAAGCGAAAGGTTAAATCCTGAAACTTAATGCTCCAAACATCAGGCACACTTTTAAGGCGTTGCCAATAACCGCCGCCCGAATTTGAACGATGATATATTGCATTTGCATTATACCAACGCTTGTCGGTGCGTTCGCCCGACCAAATAACCTGTGGGTCAGGTCTTATAAGCAAAATATCGCCCCATCTTTCAAGGCGTTCGCCCGAATCGGCATCAATTAGTTCGTAATCTTTAAAATTTTCAACTGTTCTCATAAAAACTCTCTTTAAAACATTGATTGTTGTGCATTTTTATCGTTAAACTGAAGTCCTAAATGGTCATAAGCCAATTTGGTAACACATCTGCCCCTTGCAGTTCTTGTTAAAAAGCCAATTTGCATTAAATATGGTTCGTAAACATCCTCAATAGTAACGGCTTCCTCACCCATTGCCGCCGCCAATGTATCAAGACCGACCGGCCCGCCACTGTATGCGGTAATGATGGTGGTTAACATTTTGCGGTCAAAATCGTCAAGGCCAAGTTCGTCAATTTCAAACCTTGCCAAAGCCGACTGTGCAACCTTTTCGGTAATTTCACCGTCGAATTCAACCTGTGCAATGTCACGCACACGCTTTAAAAGGCGGTTTGCAATTCGTGGTGTACCGCGTGAACGAGAAGCAATTTCCAAAGCGCCGTCGTGGTCAATACCTATACCCAAAATTCCTGCCGAACGTGTAACAATTTGTGCCAACTGTTCAGGGGTATAAAGTTCAAGACGTAAAAGCACCCCAAAACGGTCACGTAGCGGTGCAGTAAGCTGACCCGAACGTGTTGTAGCACCCACAAGGGTAAAATGCGGTACATCCAATCGAATTGACCTTGCAGACGGACCTTTACCCAAAATTATATCAAGCGAAAAATCTTCCATTGCGGGGTATAAAATTTCCTCAACATTGCGTGATAAACGGTGAATTTCGTCAATAAAAAGGACGTCCCCCTCGTTAAGTGAGGTTAAAATTGCAACCAAATCACCCTGCTTTTCAATTGCAGGCCCCGAAGTCACACGCAAATTAACACCGAGTTCACGTGCAATAATACTTGAAAGGGTTGTTTTACCAAGACCGGGAGG
>JAZKYB010000231.1:0-2328 GCA_045611905.1 Acutalibacteraceae bacterium
ACACCGATAGAATGACCGCCGCCAAGCACAAAAGACACCGTTGGTTTTTTCATACCCGAAATAAGTTCGGCAATGGCAAGGCCTGCTTCAACATCGCCGCCAATAGTATTTAAAATCACCAAAAGCCCGTCAATTTCGGCCGATTGTTCAACCGCAACAAGCTGTGGTATTATATGCTCGTACTTTGTGGATTTGCTGTTTTCGGCCAAAACGGTATGCCCTTCAATTTCACCAATTATAGTTAAACAATAAATTTTATGCTTGCCATCGGTCGCCACAACAGAGCCAAATTCCTTAACTTCTTCGCTTTTTTCATTTTTAAGCGAGTTGTCATTACTCATTAAAATCACCCATAATTATTATGGAAAGATTTGTGTGAAAAATGCATACATATAAATTATATCATATAAACTTTAATTTAACAAGTTATTTAATTTCAAAAAAAGATTGCGGTTTTTTTATTTTTGTGTTATTATGAATTTACAATTTATTCACAAATTCGACAAAAAAGAGGTAAAATATGAGAGCAGACGGAAAAAAACTCCGCCATGTTGACCCTATGTACAGGGTTGCGGCGCATATTATGGATAAACGTGTTGATTCGATGAATATGATAACCATCGACATCCCTTATGACCCTATTCAAGAATACATAAACAAAAAACGCAAAGAAGGCATTCGCATAAGCCATATGGCCTTGGTTATTGCGGCTTATATTCGCACCATGGCCGAATTTCCTGAACTTAACCGTTTTGTTGTTAATAAAAAGGTATATGCAAGAAACGAAGTTGCTGTTGGTATGGTGGTTTTAAAATCGCTCGAAAGTCACAACGGCACAATGTCCAAAATGTATTTTGACAAAGCAAACACCGTTTTTGAAGTTAACGATATTATCAACAAATATGTTGAAGAAAACCGTGATGTGCCCGAAAAAAACAGCACCGAAAAACTCATAAAAGTTCTTCTCAGCATCCCCGGTCTTTTAAATTTGGGCGTTAAAGCATTTAAGCTTTTAGACCGTTACGGCCTTTTGCCAAAAGCGATTATAAACGCTTCCCCCTTCCATATGAGCATGGGTATAACCAACCTTGCATCCATTCGCACAAACCACATTTATCACCACTGTTATGAATTTGGCACAACAAGTGTGTTTATGGCAATGGGTAACTTGCGCGAGGTTGCAAAACGCAAAGGCGATGAAATTGTTTTTGTTCGTTCGCTTCCTATCGGCGTTACAATGGACGAACGCATTTGTTCAGGCAGTTATTTTGCCACCGCTTTTAAAACACTTAAAAAATATCTTGCTAATCCCGAACTTTTGGAGGTTGCACCCGAAAAGGTTATTGAAGATTACGGCATATAATTAAAAATACCATAAAGTCCGTTAAAATTTGCTTGATTTTAACGGGCTTTTAGTATACAATAATAAGGATAAAAATTATTTCTATTGGAGGAATTCAAAATGTTAGTATCTGCAAAGGATATGTTACAAAAGGCAAAGGCCGGCAAATATGCAGTTGGCCAATTCAACATCAACAACCTTGAATGGACAAAAGCCATTCTTTTAACCGCACAAGAGCTTAACTCTCCTGTTATTTTAGGCGTTTCTGAAGGCGCCGGCAAATATATGTGCGGATACAAAACCATCGTTGGTATGGTTAACGGTATGCTTGAAGAATTAAACATTACCGTTCCTGTTGCACTTCACCTTGACCACGGCAGCTATGAAGGCGCTAAAAAATGCATTGAAGCAGGTTTCTCTTCAGTTATGTTTGATGGTTCACACTACCCCATCGAAGAAAACATTGCAAAAACCAAGGAACTTGTTGCTGTATGTGACGAACTTGGCCTTTCTTTAGAAGCTGAAGTTGGTTCTATCGGCGGCGAAGAAGACGGCGTTGTTGGCGCAGGCGAATGTGCTGACCCCAACGAATGCAAAATGATTGCTGACTTGGGCATTACAATGCTTGCTGCAGGTATTGGTAACATCCACGGCAAATATCCTGAAAATTGGGCAGGCCTCAGCTTTGATACTCTTGATGCCATTCAACAACTCACAGGCGATATGCCACTTGTTTTACACGGTGGTACAGGCATCCCTGCTGATATGATTCAAAAAGCAATTTCTTTAGGCGTTTCAAAAATCAATGTAAACACCGAATGTCAACTTGCTTTTGCTGCTGCAACACGTGAATATGTTGAAGCTGGCAAAGATTTAAGCGGCAAGGGCTTTGACCCAAGAAAACTTTTGGCACCCGGCTTTGAAGCAATTAAAGCAACTGTTAAAGAAAAGATGGAACTTTTCGGTTCGGTTAACAAAGCATAATA
>JAZKYB010000232.1:0-2740 GCA_045611905.1 Acutalibacteraceae bacterium
AGGTATGCGTGAAAGCTTGTATTTTAAGGATGATGATTCACGCCTTTCATTCTTGTTCGGTAATTATATAACACTTACCAATATTACGGAACATGAAATCGAACGTATTATAAAAATGCATATAAGCCCTATAAATATTTCTGTTCATACAACTAACCCTGATTTGCGTGTTAAAATGATGAACAATAAAAATGCGGGTAATGTGCTTTCAATTATAAACCGCTTTAACGATGCAGGCATAAAAATCAACTGTCAAATGGTGCTTGTTCCCGGATATAATGACGGTAAAGAGCTTGAACGCACTTTGGAAGATTTAACAAATTTACAAAATGCTGAATGTATTGCAGCAGTACCTGTTGGTCTTACAAAGCACCGTGAAGGTCTTTTAGAGCTTAAACCGTTTGATAAAAAAAGCGCCAATGAAACTATTGAAATTATAAACCGTTTTGGTGAAAAATGCATTGAAAAATACGGCAGTCGAAGGGTATATGCTTCGGATGAATTTTATATTAAAGCCGAAAAGCCAATGCCCGATGCTGAATTTTATGGTGATTTTTTGCAGCTTGATAACGGCGTTGGAATATGGTCACTTTTAAAACAAGAAAGTGACGATGCCATTAACATTTGTGATTATAACTTAAAAGAAAAGCGCAAAATTTCGTTGGTGACAGGTAAAGCGGCGTATCCCTTGATTATACAAATTGTTGACAAAATGGGTAAAAAATGGGATAATTTAGAATATAAGGTTTATGCTATTGAAAATGACTTTTTCGGCCCATTAATAACCGTTGCGGGCTTGGTTACTGCAACCGATATTTTAAAGCAAATCGGCGGGGAAGATTTAGGTGACGAGCTACTTATCCCCGAAGTTATGTTAAGAAACGAAAAAGATATGTTTTTGGACAGCATAACATTAGAAGAACTTTCAGAAAAACTTAATACCAAAATTCGTGTTGTTAATATTGATGGTTATGATTTTGTTGATGCGGTTTTGGGTATTGAAAACGATTATTTGGATTAGGAGCAGATTATGGCAAAACCAATAGTTGCGGTCGTTGGCCGCCCAAATGTTGGAAAATCTACTTTATTTAATAAGATTATTGGCAAACGCCTTTCTATTGTGGATGACACCCCCGGTGTTACCCGTGACCGAATTTATGGTGATGGCGAATGGCTTGGCCGAAAAATGATGTTTGTTGATACAGGCGGTATTGAACCCAAAACCGACGACATAATTTTGTCAAGCATGCGTGCCCAAGCAAATTTGGCTATTGAAACCGCTTCGGTTATTGTTTTTGTGACCGATTTAAAATCGGGCGTAACTGCTGCAGATATGGATGTTGCATCAATGCTTCAAAAAAGCGGAAAGCCAATTGTGCTTTGTGTAAATAAGTGCGACAATATTGGACAAACCCCAATGGAATTTTATGAATTTTATAATTTGGGGCTTGGTGACCCTATTGCAGTTTCATCGGTTCACGGTCATGGTACGGGCGACCTTTTGGACGCAGTTATTTCACACATTGCACCTGAAGAGTTTGAAGATGAAGACGATGATATTATAAATGTTGCTGTTATCGGCAAACCAAATGCAGGCAAATCTTCCCTTATAAACCAAATTGCAGGGGAAGAGCGTTCGATAGTTTCGAATGTTGCCGGTACAACCCGTGATGCAATAGATTTAAGGGTTGACCAAAACGGCGTTAAGTATAATTTCATTGACACAGCAGGTCTTCGCCGTAAAAGTAAGGTTGAAGATAAAATTGAAAAATACAGTGTGCTTCGTGCAAAAATGGCAATCGAACGCGCAGATGTTTGCGTTATTATGATTGATGGATGTGACGGTTTTACCGAACAGGATTCAAAAGTTGCAGGTCTCGCAATGGAACAAGGCAAGGCGTGTATAATTGCGGTAAATAAATGGGATGCAGTTGAAAAAGACGGCAAAACAATGGATTCTTATAGAAAACAATTGATGAATGACTTTTCTTTTATGCCTTATGCACCAATTATTTTTATTTCTGCAAAGACAGGGCAAAGGGTTGAACGCCTTTTTGAACTTATTAAATATGTTAACGAACAAAACACAATGCGCATTTCAACAGGCAAGCTTAATGATATTTTGGCTGATGCCACAGCTCGTGTTCAACCACCATCAGATAAGGGCAAACGCCTTAAGATTTATTATATGACACAGGCATCTACAAAACCGCCAACATTTGTTTGTTTTTGTAATAATGCCGAACTTTTCCATTTTTCTTATCAACGTTATTTAGAAAATCAAATTCGTTCGACCTTTGGTCTTGAAGGTACACCGGTTAGGTTTGTTATTCGTGAAAGGGGCGACAAATAAATGGTAATTACCGCTTTGGTTACTGTTATTGCAGCTTATCTTATAGGTAGCATTAGCTTTGCAGTTATTTTTGCAAAGGTTTTTCTTAAAAAAGATGTAAGAGAACTTGGCAGCGGTAATGCCGGTGCTACAAACGTTTTACGTAATGCCGGTCTTTTGCCCGGTCTTTTAACCTTTTTATTTGACGCTTTAAAAGGCTTTGCAGCGGCTTATATGGGCAAGGCAATATTTGAATATATTCACACTAATACAGGTTCTGAATGGTCTTATGCGATATATGGTGCATATATTTGCGGTGTGGCTTGTATGCTTGGCCACATTTTGCCAATTTTCTTTGGCTTTAAGGGTGGCAAGGGCGTAGCAACAAGTGTGGGTATCTTTGCCGTT
>JAZKYB010000233.1:0-1777 GCA_045611905.1 Acutalibacteraceae bacterium
GGAGTTGTACAAAAGGATTGTCTTCCTAAGACCGCTTGGCCTCCGACTTGATGAATTGCCAAAGACTATAAGCGGCAAAATTCAGCGCAATAAACTTTAATATTTATTGACATTTCTAAAAAGTTGTGATATAATCACCATATATTTTAAAGGCGTTGACGAAGAGTACGCAAAGCATTACATATCAGAGAAGTGACGGTTTGGTGCAAGTCATTTATGCGGGCTTTGTGTTTGTAGCTTTTGAGCCAAAGGGAAGAAAGTTTTAAACGATTAGACCCCTTTCGTGATTGCTGCGTAAAGGCATAGGAATTGTTAGATTCCAAGAGTGGCAGTTTTTAAAACTGCAATTTGAGTGGTACCGCGGGTATGAAATTTTTACTCGTCTCAAAGTCATAACTTTGGGGCGGGTATTTTTACTTTTCGCCCAAAACGGAGGAATAAAAGAAAATGCAAGGTCTTGATTCAAAAATTAAAGAAATAGCGGGGCGTATTAAAGAACTGCGTGAAATTATGGGCATTTCTATTTCGGAAATGGCTAATAAAACCGCTGTTAGCGAAGAAGAATATTTGCTTTGCGAAAACGGTAAAAGCGATTTACACTTTGCCTTTATTTATCGTTGTGCAAATGCTTTTAATGTTGACGTTACCGATATTATCGAAGGTTACAGTCCACGCCTTAAATCTTATACTGTAACTCGCCGTGGTGAAGGTCAGCGCATTGAAAAAGCGCATGGCATGACATATTATAACTTGGCACCTGCTTTCAAAAACCGTATTGCCGAACCACTTTATGTTAAAAGCGTTTACAGTGAAGAAGCACAAAACAAACCTATTGAAGTTACCACACATTCTGGCCAAGAATGCGACCTTATTATAAGCGGTCACTTGAAAGTTCAGGTTGGTGAACACGCCGAAATTTTAGGCCCCGGCGATAGTATTTATTTTGACAGTAACACACCCCACGGTATGATAGCTGTTGGCGGTGAAGATTGTATCTTCTATGCTATTGTTTTGAACCCAACAGGTGACCCAATTCCCGAACTTTCGGAAGATATTAAACCAATTGTAAGCGTTCCTGCAACCAAGCGTGAACGCAAGGATAAGAGCGAACGCATTTACAGCAAATACATAGACATTGTTGAAAATGAGAACGGCACCCCAACAAGCATAACATTTAAAAACACCGAAAAGTTTAATTTTGGTTTTGACTTGGTGGACGAACTTGCAAAGCGCGAACCCGAAAAACTTGCTTTAATGCATATTTCAAAGGACGGCACAGAACGCGCTTTAACATTTACTGACATTAAAAAAGAATCTAACCGTTGTGCAAACTATTTCAAATCGCTTGGTATTAAAAAGGGCGATAAGGTAATGCTTGTGCTTATACGCCATTATCAATTCTGGTTTGCAATGATAGGTCTTAATAAGCTTGGTGCAATTGCAATTCCTGCAACCAATCAGCTTTTAGAAAAGGATTTCGAATATCGTTTCAAGTCGGCGGGTGTTAATACCGTTATTTGTACTGCTGACGGCGACACAGCAAGTCAAGTTGACTTGGCGGCCGAAAAGTGCGACTGCATTAAAAATAAACTTATTGTAAACGGCAGTCGTGACGGTTGGCGCAATTTTGATGAAGAGTATACACTTTTCTCAACCCACTTTGACCGCACGGATGATACTGCTTGCGGTGATGATTTAATGCTTATGTACTTCACATCAGGTACAAGCGGTTATCCCAAAATTGCAGCACACAATTATAAATACCCATTGGGTCATT
>JAZKYB010000234.1:0-5076 GCA_045611905.1 Acutalibacteraceae bacterium
ATTCCACAACCGCAGTTAAGGAACAAGGTTTATCACTTGCAATCGCTTTGACAAAACAATTCTTGGGTAACAAGGGCGCTTGCCGTGTTCACGGCGGTGGCTTTGCCGGTACTATTCAGTGCTATATCCCAACCGAATTACTTGCCGATTATAAATCAATGATAGAAAAAGCTTATGGTGAAGGCAGCTGCAGTGTTTTATCCATCCGTCCCGTAGGCGGTTATGAAATTAAATAAAAATTGCAATAATTTAATTACAAAGAACACGGCGGGGAAACCCGCCGTTAAATTTATGCTTTATTCTTTTTAAATTCGGGTAATTGCGCCACTATTATTGCCGCAAACATTATCGCACAACCAATAATTTCGTTTTTGGAAAGTGTGCCGTTTGAAAAAAGCACACCGCCAAGCACAGCGAAAACACTTTCAAAGCTCATTGTAATTGATGCCACCGATGGTTCGGCAAAGCGTTGACCCACAATTTGCAATGTATAGGCAATACCGCTTGACATTATGCCAAGATATAAAATTGGTAAAGCGCCGTCCCACACGGCCGAAAGCGACAAATTTTTAAGGTCAAAAATTAAAGCGCAAACGGTGGAAATTACACCCACTACAAAAAACTGCATTATTGAAAGCTTTACACCACCTGTAAAGCCGACATATTTGTCAACCGACAAAATTTGAAGTGCAAAGGCAATAGCACAGCAAAACACGACCACATCGGCAAAATAAAAGCCCTCAATTCCCTTTGCAAAGCAAAGCATATAAATGCCGATAGTTGCCATTATTCCGCCAAGCGCCACCAAAATGCCAATTTTCTTTTTCAAAAACACCGAAAAAATTGGCACCAAAATTACATAAAGTGCGGTTAAAAAACCCGAATGTGCTTCTACCGCCGCAGTTTCAGGGTAAAGCGCAATGCCAAACTGTTGCAAATTCATTGCAACGGCCAAAAAACCGCCGCACATTAAGGCCGCCGCAAGATATTTTTTGCGTGTGGCTTTATCTTTTGGGATAAAGCTTTCTTTTGATTTTATGTTGGTAATTTTCCAAAAAATAAGCAAAAATATTACCGCTATAAACGACCTTAAAGCATTTATTGTAAAGGTTGGCACGGTGTCACTTATTTGGTTTTGCGCCACAAAGGCCATACCCCAAATAAACGCCGCCAAACCTAAAATTAAACTGCCTTTTAAATTATTTTGCTTCATTTAATTTATCCTTTCGCATAGTTAAAGAAATGCGTTTTTTATTGACATCAACGCCCAAAACCCAAACGGTTACAACATCGCCCACCTTTAAAACTTCGCTTGGGTGTTTAATAAAGCGGTTTGTAATGTGCGAAATATGCACAAGCCCGTCTTGATGAACCCCAATGTCCACAAATGCGCCAAAGTCGATAACATTGCGAACCGTACCGTTAAGTTCCATACCCGGTTTTAAGTCTTCCATAGACATAATATCGGTGCGAAGAAGCGGTGCGGGTAATTCGTCACGTGGGTCACGACCGGGGCGTTCAAGTTCTTTCACAATATCTAAAAGTGTTGGTTCGCCAACACCAATTTCGTTTGCAACTGTGGTTACACCCTTTGCATTCACCTTTTCGGATAAATCAGTTAAAGCACCGTTTTTCAAATCCTTGTCGGTATAATCGCAAAGTTTAATAAGTTTTTCGGCAGCATCATAACTTTCGGGGTGAACCGATGTGTTATCAAGCGGATTTTTACCATCAGTAATACGCAAAAAGCCGGCACATTGTTCAAACGCCTTTGGCCCAAGCTTTGCAACCTTTTTAAGTTGACTGCGGTTTGTAAAGCGGCCGTTTTCTTCACGGTATGCCACCACATTTTTAGCGACTGCGGGGCCAAGACCCGAAACACGCGCCAAAAGTTGAACCGATGCGGTATTCAAATCAACACCGACCGAGTTTACGCAGTCTTCAACAACGCCATCTAAAGCACCATTTAATTGATTTTGGGGCATATCGTGTTGATATTGACCAACACCAATTGCCTTGGGGTCAATTTTAACAAGTTCGGCAAGTGGGTCTTGAAGTCGACGGGCTATAGACACCGCACTGCGAAGTGAAACGTCATAATCGGGGAATTCTTCAGCCGCCAATTTAGAAGCCGAATAAACACTTGCCCCCGCTTCGCTTACAACCATATATGAAAGACCATCATTAAGTTCTTTAATAACATCGGCCGCAAAAACTTCGGTTTCGTGACTTGCGGTGCCGTTACCAATAGCAAACACCTGAACACCGTGCTTTTTAACAAGCGCTTTAACGATTATTTTTGCGTTTTCAATATCGCTTTTTGGTGGTGCAGGATAAATTACACCTGTGTCAAGCACTTTGCCTGTGCCATCAACAACCGCAACCTTACAACCTGTTCTATACCCCGGGTCAAGGCCCAAAACCACCTTGTCATTAACGGGTGGTTGCATTAAAAGTTGGTGCAAATTGGTTGAAAAAACCTTAATGGCCGAAGTAGATGCACGGTCAGTAAGTTCTGAACGAATTTCACGTTCTATTGAGGGGAAAATTAAACGGCTGTATGCATCCTTTGCCGCCGCTACCACCGTTTCTGTGGCGGGACTGCCGTTTTTAATATGGTTTTTAGAAATGATAAACATTGCTTTTTGTTCATCAAAATCAATTGAAACCTTTAAAAATTCTTCTTTTTCACCACGGTTTATTGCCAAAATTCTATGGTCGGCAATTTTTGAAAGGGCTTCGCTGTATTCTTTATACATTTCATAAACATCAAGGTCTTCTTTTGCGCCCTTAACATTTAAAATGCCGTGCGCCATGCAAACAAAACGCATACGCTTTCTTATATCGGCATCGTCTGAAATTTTTTCGGCAATTATATCCATTGCGCCCTGTAAGGCGTCTTCGGCAGTTTCAACACCTAATTCGGCATTTATAAAATCAGCCGCCAATTCAATGGGAAGTTTGCAGTCGGGCGTTTGTTCGTAAATAATATCCGCCAATGGCTCTAAACCCTTTTCTTTTGCAACGCTTGCCCTTGTTTTGCGTTTTTTCTTATAAGGGCGGTAAATATCGTCAAGTTCGGTCAAGGTTTCGGCCGCTTCAATTGCCGCAATGAGTTCGTCGGTCAATGCGCCTTGCTCTTCAATAGATGCTTTTATTTTTTCACGGGTTTCATCCATATTGCGAAGATACTGAAGTCGTTCGGAAAGCTCACGCAAAACTTGGTCATCAAGCGAACCGTGGGCTTCTTTGCGGTAACGCGCGATAAATGGTATAGTATTACCTTCATCGATAAGTTTTACTGTATTTTCAACCTGAAAAGGTTTTAATGAAAATTCTTCAGTTAATTTTTTAATAATGTTAATAATAATCACCTGTTTTTTCAGTTTTAATTGATATTTCGCCGTTTTGTATATAAAAAATTATATCACCGTGATAATCGGTGCGATAAATTTCAGCATCCGCTTTTTCAAGTGCCGTTATGCTTTCATCGTGCGGGTGGTTGTAAGAATTTCCTTTCCCCACTGAAATAACGGCATATTCGGGTGTGGTGGCTTTTAAAAATTCATAATTTGTGCTTGTTTTACTGCCGTGGTGCGCCACCTTTAAAACATCACAGTCAATATCCTTTGTTCTTTTAAGCAGTTCGGTTTCGGCAATAAGCTCGCCATCACCCGTAAATAAAAACTTAATGTCACCAATTTCGGCCATAACATAAACAGAACGGTTATTTTCATCACTATACCCGCAATAACCCAAAACCGTAATTTTAAATTCACCAAGTATAAAATTCAAACCATAAATTGCTTCGTAAAACTTGCCGCCTTTTGAAAGCACGGCTTCTTTTGCTTTTTGGGCAGATTCAATATTATAATCACTAACCACTGGGCCAATCATATTTTTGATTGCAACCTTGTTTGACACATCATTAAACCCACCAATATGGTCGGTGTGATAATGTGAAATAATCACCATATCAACCGCATCAATTTTACAGTCATTTAATGTGTCAATAATATTGTCACTTTCTGGTGCAATGCCCATGTCGATTATTGCCGAATAACCGTTGCTGTAAATAAGTGCGCTGTCGCCTTGCCCAACATCAATAAATTTTATAAAATCATCGTTATAATCAAAAGCAATTTGACCGCTATCAACTTTTATTATTGCGGGATTTCGGGCAATAAACATTAAAACAGTGAAAACAACGATGCAAAGCACCGCTGTAATCACCGTTAAAAATCTTTTTGTGTTAATCTTTCGCATTATTCGTCACTTGTGGTGGCTTCCATTTCCATTAACTGGTCGGAAGTGATAAGCACCTTGCGTGGTTTCGAACCTTCATATCCGCCAACAATACCACGTGTTTCCATTTCGTCAATAATGCGGGCAGCCCTTGCATAACCAAGCTTTAATTTTCTTTGCAAAAGCGAAGTGGATGCCATGCCGTTTTCCACAACAACCTTTATTGCATCTTTAAGCATTGGGTCTTCATCGGGACCATCTTCTTCAAGACCTGTGCGTTGCTTCTTTTCGATAGCGGCCTGGCGTTCAATTTCAAGCATAACATCGCTGTCATAATTAGCGCCACGGTCACCCTTCACAAAATCAACCACCGCTTTAATTTCTTCATTACTTACAAAACAACCTTGCAAACGGCTTGGTTTTGAAGTGCCAACGGGGTTAAACAACATATCGCCACGACCAAGAAGTTTTTCGGCACCCGCTTGGTCAATAATTGTGCGGCTGTCAATTTGTGAAGAAGTGGTAAGCGCAATTCTTGTTGGGATATTTGCCTTAATAACACCTGTAATAACATCAACCGACGGGCGTTGTGTTGCCAAAATCATATGTATACCCGCAGCACGTGCCTTTGCGGCAAGACGTGCAATATGGTCTTCAACTTCCTTAGATGCGGTTTGCATTAAGTCGGCAAACTCGTCAATCATAATAACGATATAAGGCATTTTTTCCACTTCGGGCTCGTCAGTAAGGCCCAAAACTGCTTCGTTATATTCTTCAATATTTCTAACCTTGCGGTCGGAAAGCATTTTATAACGCTTTTCCATTTCCCCT
>JAZKYB010000235.1:0-20172 GCA_045611905.1 Acutalibacteraceae bacterium
CCATAAAGATTTTCGGGGTTGTCGCCGTTGGCAATAACCATATCAATACCCTGCTTTGTTACAAGTTTGGCCGCCTTAATTTTGGTTGCCATTCCGCCTGTACCAAGGTTACTTCCAACGCCACCGATCATAGCTTCAATGCTTTCATCGATTTTTTCAACGGTATTTAAAAGCACCGCATCAGCATTTTTGTGTGGGTCAGCTGTATAAAGACCATCAATATCAGACAAAATCACAAGCAAATCAGCATTAATTGCAGTTGCCACAATAGCACCCAAGGTGTCGTTATCGCCAATTTCAATTTCAGCAGTTGAAATCGAGTCATTTTCGTTTATAATCGGCAATGCGCCAAGTTCTAAAAGTCGTGCCATTGTGTTTATGAAGTTCGCTTTGCGGTCGGCGTGTTCAATATCGTCACCAGTTACAAGAATTTGTGCAACGGTATGATTATACTGCGAAAACAAACGGTCATAAGTATACATAAGCTCACATTGGCCGACAGCCGCTGCTGCCTGTTTTGTGGGGATATCGGTGGGTTTTTTAGCAAGAGATAATTTGCCAACGCCCATACCAATAGCGCCCGAAGACACCAAAATAACTTCATTGCCCGCATTTTTAAGGTCACTCATAACCTTGCAAAGTTCTTCAACACGGTGAATATTTAAAAGCCCCGTTTTATGTGCCAAGGTTGAAGTTCCTATTTTAACAACAATACGCATTTTAAAAATCCCCTAATTAAAGAGTTGCGGCCATAACCGCTTTAATTGTGTGCATTCGGTTTTCAGCTTCGTCAAACACAATTGACTGACTGCTTTCAAAAACTTCATCAGTTACTTCCATTTCGGTTATACCAAATTTTTCACCCACTTGTTTGCCAAGTGTGGTATCAAGGTTATGGAAAGAAGGTAAACAATGCATAAATACTGCTTGTTCGCCCGCATTTTCCATAACTTTTTTATTAACCTGATAAGGTGATAAATCTTTAATTCTTTCTTCCCAAACGCTGTCAGGTTCGCCCATTGAAACCCAAACATCAGTTGCAATAACATCAGCACCCTTTGTTGCTTTTATTGGGTCGGTTTCAAAGGTGATTTTAGCCCCTGTTTCCTTTGCAATGGCTTGACATATTGCAATTAAATCGGCATTGGGGAAGTATTTTTCGGGCGCACAAACGGTAAAATTCATACCCATTTTAGCGGCACCCACCATATAAGAATTACCCATATTATAACGGGCATCACCCATATAAACAAAGTTAATGCCATTTAACTTTCCAAACTTTTCTTTAATGGTTAAAAAGTCGGCAAGAATTTGTGTTGGGTGAAATTCGTTTGTTAAGCCGTTCCAAACAGGAACACCTGCATGCTTTGAAAGTTCTTCAACAATTTCTTGACCAAAACCACGGTATTCAATACCATCATAAATTCTGCCAAGAACACGTGCAGTATCGGCAATGCTTTCCTTTTTGCCGATTTGCGAACCTTGTGGGTCAAGATATGTAACACCCATACCCAAATCATAAGCTGCAACTTCAAAGCTGCAACGGGTGCGAGTGCTTGATTTTTCAAAAATAAGGGCAATATTTTTGCCTTCACACAAACGGTGTGGAATACCCATTTTCTTTTTATTTTTAAGTTCGCTTGCTAAATCAATTAAACATTCAATTTCAGCGGGAGTAAAATCAAGAAGTTTTAAAAAACTTTTACCTTTAAAATCCATAATAAGCTTATCTCTTTTCCTTTAAAAATTCGTTAAAGTAATTTATTTGTGTATTTACTGAATCAGGACCTGTGCTGCCCAAAGAAATACGCTTTGCAACACATGTTTCAAGCGAAATTTCGTTATACAAATCATTATCAAAAATTTCGCTAAATTCTTTATACTTTTCAATTGGCATTGTATCCAATACCAAATTTTCTTTAATGCAATATGCAACAATTTCACCAACGTGCTTGTAAGCAGTTCTAAAAGGCATACCCTTTTTAACCATATAGTCAGCAAGGTCGGTTGCGTTAATAAAGCCCTTACCTGCTGCTTTATACATATTATCTTTTAAAACTGTCATTGTGGCAACCATCGGGGCAAATACACCCAAGCACATTTTAACTGTGTCAACCGCGTCAAAAATAGCTTCTTTGTCTTCTTGCATATCTTTATTATAAGCATGTGGAATAGCCTTTAAGGTGGTGAGCAGCGCCATTAAGTCTCCCTAAACTCTGCCCGTTTTACCACGTACAAGTTCAGCCATATCAGGATTTTTCTTTTGTGGCATAATTGAAGAGCCGGTTGTATAACTGTCATCAAGTTCAATAAACTTAAATTCCCAGCTTGACCACAAAATAATTTCTTCAGAAAAGCGTGATAAATGCATCATTAAAATTGCATAATCGGACAAAAGTTCCAAGCAAAAATCACGGTCGGATACACCATCAATACTGTTAAGCGAAATACCGCTAAAACCAAGTTTTTCGGCTTCAAAAGCACGGTCGGTGTTATAAGTGGTACCTGCCAAAGCGCAAGAGCCAATAGGACATTGTGACCACATTCTGCTCACCGCATCTTGAAGTCGGTCATAGTCACGTTTTAACATAAAGGCATAACTTAAAATGTGGTGCGCAAAGGTAATGGGTTGTGCCCTTTGAAGATGGGTATAACCCGGCATAATAGCGTCTTTATATTCTTCGGCCTTATCCTTAATTGCACTGATAAGCGAAATTATAAGCTTGCCGATTTCTTCACATTCCTGTGCTAAATAAAGGCGAACATCAAGGGCTACTTGGTCGTTACGGCTTCTTGCAGTATGAAGCTTTTTGCCCGTATCACCAATGCGCTTAGTAAGTTCGGCTTCAACAAACATATGAATATCTTCAGCGTCCATATCAATGGCCAAACTGCCGTTTTCAATATCTTCTAAAATTCCGCCAAGGCCGTTGATAATTACATCGGCTTCGTCTTTAGAAATAATGCCTTGATTAGCCAACATTGTAGCGTGCACCATTGAGCCGGTGATATCTTGCTTATACATACGGCAGTCAAAATGAATTGAAGAATTAAAATCATCCGCTTGTTTATCAAGGGCTTTTTGGAATCTACCCGCCCACATTTTATCCATTAAAAACATTCCTTTCGCCCAAATTTTAAAAGGGCAATATTGCGACAAAATCGCCTACGGTGCCCAAGGGCACCGTGACGATTTGTTTTAGTTAATTATTTAAGGCCGTATTTTGCCTTCATTTTTGCATTAACCTTGGTTGAAAGACCGTAAAGGTTAATAAATCCGGTTGCTTCGCTTTGGTCGTAAACATCGTCTTCGTCAAAAGTTGCAATTTCAGGGTCATAAAGTGAATAAGGTGAAGTAACACCTGCATTGATCATATTGCCCTTATAGAGCTTTAAGGTAACATCACCTGTAACAGTTTTTTGAGTTTCCTTAACGAAAGCCAAAATTGCTTGGGTTAAGGGTGAGAACCAAAGTGCATTGTAAACATTTTCAGCAAGCTTTTGTGCGATAAGTGCTTTATAATGTGCAGTATCTCTGTCAAGGCAAAGTGTTTCAAGCACATTGTGTGCCTTGTAAAGAATTGCACCACCGGGTGTTTCATAAACGCCACGGCACTTCATACCAACAAGACGGTTTTCAACGATATCTAAAAGACCAACACCGTTTTCGCCACCAAGCTTATTAAGGGTTGTAACAATGCCAACTGAATCCATTTCCTTGCCGTCAATAGCGGTAGGAACACCTTGTTCAAAGTGAATTGTTACATAGGTGGGCTTGTCAGGTGCCATTTCGGGAGAAACGCCCATTTCCAAGAAACCGGGTTGATTATAAAGTGGTTCGTTTGCGGGGTCTTCCAAATCAAGACCTTCGTGTGATAAATGCCAAATGTTCTTATCCTTTGAATAGTTGGTTTCACGGTTAATCTTTAAAGGCACATTATGAGCTTCAGCATAATCAATTTCTTCTTCACGAGATTTAATATCCCATTCACGCCAAGGGGCGATAATGGGCATATCGGGTGCAAATGCTTTAATTGCAAGTTCAAAACGAACTTGGTCATTACCCTTACCTGTACAACCGTGACAAATTGCATCAGCACCTTCAGCTATTGCAATTTCAACAATTCTTTTCGCAATAATAGGACGTGCAAATGCAGTACCTAACATATAATCTTCATAAAGTGCGCCAGCTTGAACACAAGGGAAAACATAATCATCCAAAAATTCTTTGGTAAGGTCTTCAACATAAAGTTTTGAAGCGCCTGTTTTAAGTGCTTTTTCTTCAAGACCTTCAAGTTCGTCTGCTTGACCAACGTTACCCGAAACTGCAATGATTTCAGGGTTGTTGTAATTTTCCTTAAGCCATGGGATGATAATTGATGTATCTAAACCACCTGAATAAGCAAGTACAACCTTTTTAAATTCTTTTTTTGCCATTTTAAAAACCTCCATATGCATTTATGCATATATTTTTCAATAATATGCATCGATTATATCATATACCGAATAAATATGCAAGTATTTATTCAGATTTTATATCATTTTTTGCATTTTTATGCAAGTTGTATAAATTTTAGTCCATATCATCCCAAGTTTTTTCTTCTTTGGGTTGATTTTTAATCTTAATACGGTTAATTATGAAGCCGCTGATCACGCAAAGACCGAAAATAGTCCAACCCGCTAAAACATTGGAAAGCAAATTATAACCGTCGGCAGCACCGTAAATACCCTTGTTATTTACAAACAAATTAATAATGTTCCAAACAAAAATAATAGTTAAAGCAACAGGCGAAATAAACTTAACTGCTGCGTAAAACCAAACCTTTGGCATTTTAAAGCCCTTAGCATTGCGGTTAATTTCTTTGACAACCTTATCTGTTTTAAAGAACCAACCAATAGCAATGGTTTCAACAATACCAACTAAGATAAGTGTAAAACTGTTACACCAGTTATCAACAATATCAAGCACTGCAAGACCTGCACCCGAAGTATAAACCAAGGAAATCACGCCTGCAATTACACAAATTGTAATTGTGGTTTTCTTTTTATTGGTACCAAATTTATCAGAAAATGCAGTTGAAATGCCTTCAACCAATGAAAATGCCGAGTCAATAGCCAAAGTGCAAAGGCAGAAATAAAACACAAACGAGAAAATAGCGTTAAAAATACCACTGTTTGAAAGATTAACAATAGCAGTTGGATAAACACCAAATGCCAAACCGGGACCTGACTTTGAAGCCAAAACATCTTGAAGGCCTGTGCCGTACATAGTGGTAAACATTACTATACCCGCTAAAAGCGAAACTGCCAAATCGCTGAATGCAATTATAAGACCATCACGTGCAATATTGCTTTTATCGTCAAGGAATGAACCGTAAGCAATCATAATTGCCATCATAACCGACATACTGTAAAATACCTGACCAATAGCATCAATCCAAATTGCTGAATCCTTAAGGGCAGCAAAATTAGGAATAAAGAAAGCTGCTACGCCGTCCATGGCGCCGGGCATTGTAAGACCCTTAACCGCCATTATAACCAAGCAAACAACCGGCAAGAAAATTAAATATTTAATAACCTTATCAATGCTTTTTGTGCCGTTACGGATGCAGTAATAAATCGAACCCCAAGCAGCTAAAAGACAAACAATAACAGGAATTGAAAATGTGTCAAAGCCCTTTATTGTGCCGGTGGTTTCAATAAGACCTGCCCACAAGCTGCTTGCAGCTTCATTATTGCCTGTCATGCCAATGAATTTAAAACTGAAAACAGCCATCATAATTACCCAGGCAAAAACAACAGCGTAATATGTAACTATGACAAAAGCATTTGAAGTTGCAGCCCAACCAATTGGTTCGAACCATTTTTTCATGCCGCGCATTGCGCCGGGTGCGCCTGCGCGCATTTTACGACCAATTGAAATTTCCATCATTAAAAGTGGAATACCGATAGTGAGCAAAGCCACAAGATACACAAGCAAAAATGCACCGCCGCCGTGCTTTGCTGCAAGGTTTGGAAATCGCCAAGCGTTACCAAGGCCAACCGCCGAACCAATTGCCGCCAAAATAAAGGTTGCATTTGAGCCCCATGTGGAGCGTTTAGTTTCTGACATATTTTATTCTCCTGTTCCCACTGCTGTTTGGGCAGTTTCATTTTTTGGTTTTTTTATCTTAAATTCACCAATGTTGCGCCTAACAATTACATCATCAAAGGTTTTCTTAAACGAAACCCTGCCGCAAAACTTTTTGCCGCAGCCACATGTAAAGTTAGCCCAAAACCAACGGTTAGAATATTTCCACCCCGAAACACGCTTTGCTTTTTTATTGCATTCGGGGCAATTAAATATAAGTTGGGTTTTATCAACATCGGGGTCACTAAGTTTTGAAATTGCATACGCTTTAAAACGAAGTCGCTTAAAAAATTCGGGGTCACTAACATCTTTGATAAGTGCATCAAAACGCTGTTTGTTATAACATTTTTTAAGAAGATGTGCACTTACTAAGCTATCATCCTTTGCGGTGTGAAAATCAATATCATCAGTCTTAATATTCAAAAGCTCGGCCGCATTTGAAAGTGATATTTGATTTTTTTCTTCATATCCCGAAAGTTTTAATTCGTTTTGAATAAACTTTTGCAAGTCAAGATATTTGTTAATTTTAAACTTAACATCCTTTAAAAGACTTTCTTCATTTTCCATAATGGTGTAAAGGTCAGAATTGCTCCAAGTCATTGTAACAAAATCTTCACCAACCCACTTGTTATATTCCAAAACGGCTTGATTAAATGGCTTGCCCGCAAGCATTTTTTCGGTTGTTATGCCCGTAAGCCGAGCAAATCTTCCCGTTACCTTTTTGGAAATTGCTGATTTAATAGTCACTTCAAAGGTATCAATTATTTTAAATTTTTCATCAAGCTTTACAGCGCCAATTTGCAAAATTTGGTTTATAAACCGCTTTTCCGCTTTGTAAAAAACGCTGTCCCACTCTAAATCAAGAATAATATAATTCATTATTACTTTCTCTTTGATTCGTATTTCATTCTTTCTTCTTTATTAAGGATTCTCTTGCGAAGGCGAATATTTTCGGGGGTGATTTCAACCAATTCATCGTCTTTAATAAATTCAAGTGACTGTTCCAAACTTAAACGAGTATGCGGAACAAGTCTTAAAGCATCATCACTGCCCGAAGCACGAGTATTGGTCATTTGCTTTTTCTTGCAAACATTGCACACAATATCTTCATTTTTTGGGTTTTCGCCAACTATCATCCCTTCATAAACAGGGGTGCCGGGACCAATGAATAATCTTCCACGGCTTTGGGTGTTGAAAAGACCGTAACCGGTTGATTCACCTGTTTCGTGAACAACAATTGAACCGGTAAGGCGTTGGTCAATATCACCCTTATATTCTTGATAACTGTCAAACACATGGTTCATAATACCATTGCCGTTTGTATCGGTCATAAATTGTGAACGATAACCAAGAAGCCCGCGAGCGGGTATTAAAAATTCTAAATGTGATGTTCCGCCTTCGCGTGTACCCATATTTCTGATTTCAGCTTTACGGGTGCCAAGTCGTTCCATAACCGAACCAACATATTCTTCAGGCACTTCAATCATTAAAAGTTCCATTGGTTCTAATAAAGTGCCGTTTTCATCCTTTTTATAAATAACTTCGGGTGGTGAAACCTGAAATTCATAACCTTGACGGCGCATTGTTTCGATTAAAATTGAAAGATGAAGTTCACCACGACCCGAAACCTTAAACGTATCGGCCGAATCTGTTTCCTCAACACGAAGACTTACATTTGTCATAACCTCTTTAAAAAGGCGGTCCCGAAGGTTTCGTGATGTTACAAATTTACCTTCTTTACCTGCAAAAGGTGAATTGTTAACCATAAAATTCATAGCCAAGGTTGGCTCATCAATTTTAACAAATGGCAATGCTTCAATATTATTAACATCGCAAGCAGTTTCGCCTATTTCAAGATTTTGAAGACCGGCGACCTGAATTATATCACCAACGCTTGCGGTTTCTTCTTCGTATCGTTTAAGACCACGATACATAAAAAGCTTTGCGATTTTTTCGTTTTTTGTTGTGCCGTCCTTATGGCAAATTGCCACCTGTTGACCGCTTTTAACGCTGCCGCGAATAACACGACCAACACCAATACGGCCAAGATAATCGTCATATTCAATATTTGTGAAAAGAATTTGAAGTGGACCTTCGGCATCGCCTTTAGGTGCATCAATTTCATTGACAATAGCATCAAACAAAGGTTTCATATCTTCACCCTTTATGTCAGGTGAATAAGATGCATAACCGTCACGACCTGAAGCAAAAACAACGGGAAATTCAATTTGGTCTTCATCGGCGCCAAGTTCTATAAATAAATCAAGAACTTCGTCAACAACCTCGTGCGGTCTTGCCATTGGTCTGTCAATTTTATTTACAACAACAACCGCCTTTTTGCCAAGCGCTAATGCCTTTTTAAGCACAAAACGGGTTTGTGGCATACAGCCTTCAAACGCATCAACAAGCAATAACACACCGTCAACCATTTGAAGAATACGCTCAACCTCGCCACCAAAATCGGCGTGACCGGGGGTGTCAACAATATTGATTTTAACGTTGCCATACATAACGCTTGTGTTTTTTGACAAAATTGTTATGCCGCGTTCACGTTCCAAATCGTTAGAGTCCATAACACGCTCGTCCACTGATTCGTTAACACGAAAAGTGCCGCTTTGTTTTAAAAGCTGGTCAACAAGGGTTGTCTTACCGTGGTCAACATGGGCAATTATTGCAACGTTTCTTAAGTTTTTAATTTCAGTCATAAAATACTTCCTTTATAGACAAACAATAACTCATTTTAACCTTAATATTATATTATAATATTAAGCGGTTGTCAACAAATTAACCCTTTAATATCACATAAATGTTAAATTTTTCTAAACTTTAATATTAGTAGTTGAAATTGGGTATATTTGTCTTATAATATAGTTAACATTTACCTTAAGAAAGGAAAAAATAATGCTTACCTTAAAAAACATAAAAAAGGACTATATAACCGGTGACAGCAAGGTGGAAGCACTTAAAGGTGTTGATTTAACCTTTCGCAGCAGCGAATTTGTTTCAATTTTGGGACAATCGGGTTGCGGCAAAACCACACTTTTAAACATTATCGGTGGTCTTGATAAGTATACAAGCGGTGACCTTTTCATAAATGGAAAATCCACCAAAAACTATAAAGACAGGGATTGGGATAATTACCGCAACCATTCGGTCGGTTTTGTTTTTCAAAGTTATAACCTTATTCCCCACCAAAATGTATTAAAAAATGTTGAGCTTGCCCTTACTCTTTCGGGTGTTTCAAAAAGCGAACGCCGCCGCAGGGCTAAAGAAGCGCTTGAAAAAGTAGGTCTTGGCGACCAACTTCGTAAAAAACCAAGTGAAATGTCAGGCGGACAAATGCAGCGTGTTGCAATTGCCCGTGCCATTGTTAACAACCCCGACATTATTTTGGCGGACGAACCAACCGGCGCATTAGACACCGAAACCAGCGTGCAGGTAATGGAAATTTTGAAAGAAATTTCAAATGACCGTTTGGTTATTATGGTTACCCACAATCCTGATTTGGCAGAAAAATACTCAACCCGCATTGTAAGAATGCTTGACGGTGTTATCTTGTCTGATTCAAAACCACTTTCTGCTGAAGAAATCCACGAAGAAACCCAAAAAGAAAAGCAAAAATTTGAAAAAAATAAAAAGCAAAAAATGCCTTCTATGTCATTTTTCACTTCATTTGGCTTATCTTTAAATAACCTTTTAACCAAAAAGGGCCGAACCGCACTAACATCATTTGCGGGCAGCATTGGTATTATTGGCATTGCACTGATTTTTGCGGTTTCACAAGGCACAACCGCATTCATAAATTCGGTTCAGGAAGAAACCCTTTCATCATATCCACTTACCATTGAATCACAAAATTTGGATATTACCGAACTTATTCAAACCTTTATGGGTGCGGCTGAATCTTCAAGTGAACACGAAAACGATGCGGTTTATGAAAAATCCGCTATTTATGAACTTATGAATGCGCTTAATTCGCTTGAAGCCACCGAAAACGACCTCAAAGCATTCAAAGCTTATCTTGAAAATGCGCTTAAAGATACCGAAAACCACCAAGATTTAATTGATGCGGTAAACGGTATTCAATATACCTATGATTTCAATATGCTAATTTACACCCAAAATGTTGATGGTGAAATTATTCAGTCCGATTCAAGCCAACTTATGGCCGAAATCTTGCGTGAATATTTTGGTATGGATTTTTCGGGTATGATGTCAGGTATGACAGGCGGGATGTCGACCGGTTCTATGATGGGTGGCAGTATGATGTCCAATAGTTCAAAACTTTGGCAAGAAATGCTTACCGGCACTGATGGCGAACTTATAAACCCACTTATCACTAAACAATATGACCTGATTTACGGCAATTGGCCAAACGACTATAACGAAATTATTCTTGTGGTGGACGAAAACAACGAAGTTGACGATATGACACTTTATGCTTTGGGTCTTAAATCACAGGCCGAAATTGAAGCCATGACCGAAGCCGTTCTTAACAAACAGCCCCTTGATATTTCGGGCAAAAAGTGGACCTATAAAGAAATTTGCGAAATGGAATTTAAAACAATTTTAAATTCTTCGTGCTATGCATTAGATGAAAAAACCGGTAAATATACCGACCTTCGCGAAACCGAAGCAGGTCTTAAATATCTTTATGCAAACGGCACACCACTTAAGGTTACGGGCATTATTAGACCTAAAGAAAATGTGTCTACCACACTTTTAAGCGGTTCAATTTGCTATACAAAAAAATTAACCGATTTTGTGGTGGAAAAAGCCACAGAATCACCCGCTGTTAATGCACAGCTTAATGATGAAACAACAGATATTTTCACTGCTCTTCCCTTTGGTGAAAACAGCGAAAATTTAACTGATGATGAAAAGAAAGCCGAATTTAAAAGCTATCTTTCAAAACTTAACAAAAACAGCAAGGCCGAAACTTATGTTAAAATTATGTGCATCCCTGAAAAGAAGGATGTTGAAAAATTTGTAAGTTCCGCTCTTAAAACCACCACACGTGCACAAATTGAAGCCACTTTAACCCCTGCCATTGTTCAGCAAACAGGTATGAGCGAAGACGAAATAAAGTCATATATCAAAGATATGACCGATGACGAACTTAAAGAAATGTATGCTTCAATTCTTGAAAATCAGTATAAAGCGCAATATGCCGCACAGGTTATGCAACAAATTGCGATGCTGACGGTTGACCAAAAAGCCGCTGCACTTGACACCGCCGCCAAAAAATTCACAAAAGCACAATTTGCAACCTATTATGACGAAGTTTTGGAATTTTCATCGTCCACCCTTGAAAATAACCTTTCAAAATTTGGATATGTCGAACTTGACACCCCTTCAACCATAAACATTTATGCAAGTTCGTTTGAAAACAAAGATGTAATTGAACAAATGATTAGCGACTATAACAAATCGGTTGAAGATTTGCAAAAAATTTCGTACACTGATTTTCTTGGTATTATGATGTCATCTATTACCACCATTATTAACGCTATCACCTATGTTTTAATGGCGTTTGTTGCTGTATCTTTAATTGTTTCTTCAATTATGATTGGCGTTATCACCTTAATTTCAGTTCAAGAACGGACAAAAGAAATTGGTATTTTGCGTGCCATTGGTGCTTCCAAGCGCAATGTTTCAAGCATGTTTAATGCTGAAACAATTATAATCGGCTTTATTTCGGGTATGATTGGTGTCACCATCACCTACCTTTTATGCATACCAATTAATATCATTCTTGAAACACTTACAGGGCTTTCAAACCTCAAAGCCGTTTTACCAATAGAAGCAGCTATTTTATTTGTCACAATAAGCGTTGTTTTAACAATGTTCTCGGGCATTATCCCATCACGCAGCGCCGCCAAAAAAGACCCCGTAATAGCTTTAAGAAGCGAATAATTTTGAAGAACCCGTGTTATGCGGGTTCTTTTTTTATTTTTTTAAAATTGGGTCTTCTATTTTAAGTAAATATTTGGTATAATATATTTAATATTATATAATGGAGTTATTATGAACATAAATATTGATGGACTTAACATAGAATACACCGAAGAAGGAAACGGCGCACCCGTATTGCTTTTACACGGTTGGAATTCATCATTTACGGTTTATAACGGCATTATAAACTGCCTTAAAAACAAATACCGCGTGGTTGCTTTAAACTTTCCCGGCTGTGCAGGTTCTGACACAATGAAAACCCCCTGGGATTTAGATGATTACTGCAACTTTGTGCTTAAATTCATGAAGGCGCTAAACATTGAAAACCCAATAATGTTTGGTCATTCGCACGGTGGTAGGGTTACCTTGAAAATGGCGGCAACCGGCATGGTAAACCCACCCAAAATTGTGCTTTTAGATTCGGCGGGGCTTATACCCAAAAAGTCGCTTAAACAAAAATTTAAAGCAAAAAGTTTTAAAGCAATTAAATGGGGTTTAACCTTGCCGGTTGTTAAAAATTACAGCGAAGGGCTTTTGCAAAAGGCACGAAATTATTATGGTTCGGCAGATTATAACGCCGCACCCGAAGTGCTTCGCAAAACACTTGTAAGCTTGGTTAACACCGACTTGCGCGATATTTTATGCAATATTGCCTGCCCTACCTTGCTTATTTGGGGCGAAAACGACACTGCAACCCCACTTTCAGATGCAAAAATTATTGAATCAAAAATTAAAGACAGCGGTCTTTGTGTTATTAAAGGCACGGGGCATTATTCCTTTTGCGAACGCCCCTTTGAAGCACAAGCAATTATTAACAGCTTTTTAGGAGTATGATAATGGTATTCTTTATTTTAACACTTGTGTTTTTGGCATTGTCGGGTATATGCTCAACCATTCGTCAATACCAAATGCTGCAACAAAATTCTTATTATATTTCACGCTATTTGAAATGGGTATTCCCTTTTTACCGCACAAGACTTGTTTTTGACATTGTATTTGCGGCGGGTGTTTCGGCATTATTGCTTTTAAAACTTTATGTGCCGGCATTTATCCTTGCAGTTATGATTTTTGGCTTTCGCCTTAACACCGCAATTAAAATGCAAAAAAAATCGGTAAAGGCACTTGTTATGACCGCCCGTGTTAAACGCCTTTTTGTAACAACAGTTTTGCTGTTGGCGGCACTTTGTGTTTTGGGCGTGTTTGTAAAATACAGTTATTTTGCAGTTGTGGCTTTTGCAATGCTTTCGCCCTTGCTTTGCCTTGCTTGCCGAATTATAAATTCACCTGTTGAACATTTGGTAAATGCGTATTACATTGCCGATGCTAAAAAAATTATAAAATCACACAAAAATTTAAAGGTTATTGGTGTTACCGGCAGTTATGGCAAAACCACCACTAAATTTATTTTAACCCGCATTTTATCGGAAAAATTCAACACAGTTTGCACACCCCACAGTTTTAATACCCCAATGGGTGTTACCCGTACTATACGTTCTGATTTAAAACCACAAACCGAAGTGTTTGTTTGCGAAATGGGTGCTAAAGAAGTTGGCAACATAAACGAAGTTTGCGTTATTGCAAGGCCACATCACGGTCTTATTACTTCGGTTGGTCCACAGCACCTTGAAACCTTTAAAACCATTGAAAACGTTTACAAAACCAAGTTTGAACTTGAAGAACATGTTAAAAAAGCAGGCGGTATGCTTTTTGCAAACGGTGACAGTGCCGAAATTAGCCGTCAGCTTGACAGGGACTGCAAAATTTACGGCACAGATAAAAACTTTAAATATTATGCTGACAATATAAGTTATGGTAAGTTTGGCTCTACCTTTACAATGCATATTGGCGATGTTTCATTTGATTTAACCACTAAACTTTTGGGACTTCACAGCATTATTGATATTATTGGTGCGGCTTCGCTTTCGTATGAATTGGGCGTTTCGGCTGATGATATTAAATATGCCGTTGCATCACTTAAACCCGCTGAACACCGCCTTGAAATGAAACCATTTAATAAAGGTTCGCTTTTAATTGACGATGCTTATAATTCAAACCCCGAAGGTTGTCTTGAAGCAGTCAGGGTGCTTGGCTCGTTTGATGGTATGAAAAAGGTAGTTATAACCCCCGGTCTTATAGAACTTGGCGAAAAAGAATATGAATGCAACTTTAATTTAGGTCTTGAAGCCGCCAAAAATGCTGATATAATAATTTTGGTTGGTCTTAACCGTTCAAAGCCAATGGCTGACGCGGTAAACACCACCGATTTTAATAAAGAAAATATGCACATTGTTGCTTCTTTTAAAGAAGCAATGGAAATTTACAACAAATTTGCCGACAGTAACACCGTTGTTCTTTTTGAAAACGATTTGCCGGATAATTATTTGAATTAGAGGTAGATAAATTATGAAAACAAATGTTGCAGTTTTTTACGGTTGCAGAACAGTAGAACACGAAGTTTCAATTATTTCCGCCGTTCAGGCAATGCGTGCCATCAACCGTGACAAATATGATGTGACACCCGTTTATGTTAACAAAGACGGTGAAATGTACACAGGCGACTGTCTTTTCACAATTGAAGAATATCGCAACTTGCCCGAACTTTTCAAAAAATGCAATAAAGTATATTTTATGCGTGAAAACGGCAATGTTGTTATGAAAAATGTTGAACAAAAAATGTTTTCAAAAAACAAATCAACCGTTATTGATGTTGCTTTCCCCATTGTTCACGGCACAAACTGTGAAGACGGCACCATTCAAGGTTATTTGGAATATTTAAACATTCCTTATGTTGGTTGCGATATTATTTCGTCGGCTGTTGGTATGGATAAAGCGGTATTTAAAGATGTACTTAAAAATGCCAATCTTCCCGTTTTGGATTGCATAACCTTCCGTGCCCGTGAATATGTTGCCGAAAAGCAAGCAATTTTTGACAAAATCAATAAAGAAATTGGTTTTCCGCTTATTGTAAAACCCGTAAACTTGGGCAGCAGTGTTGGCATTACAAAGGTTAACACCGAAAACGAACTTGACGATGCACTTATGCTTGCAATTTCCTTTGCTGATAAGGTTTTGGTTGAAAAAGCAATTACTTCTCTTCGTGAAATTAACTGTTCGGTTTTAGGCAACCCCGATGAATGTGAAGCCAGTGTTTGTGAAGAACCATTTATGAACGATGAAATTTTATCTTACGAAGATAAATATTTAAACAACGCTAAAAAAGGCGGTTCGAGCAAGGGTATGGCTTCCCTAAGCCGTAAAATCCCTGCCGATTTAACCCCCGAAAAAAGCGAAGAAATAAGAAATTTGGCATGCAAAATATTTAAAGCAATAGGGGCTAGCGGTGTTGTTAGAATTGACTTTATGATTGACACCTCAACCGACACGGTTTACGCAAATGAAATTAACACTATTCCCGGTTCACTTGCTTTTTATTTGTGGGAAGCAACAGGGGTTAAATATTCTGAACTTATTGACCGTTTAATTGAACTTGCCTTTAAGCGCCAAAGAAACCGCGAAAATATTACCTACACCATTGACACCAACATTTTATCGGGTGTTTCATTTGGTGCAAAAGGTGCCAAAGGGGCAAAAATGTAATGACTTCACTTTTAACTAAGCTTTTCATTAAAAACCCCGAAGACATTAAAAACAGCGCCACCCGTGCACAGTATGGCAGTTTAAGTGGTGTTGTGGGCATTCTTTGCAATTTTATTCTTTGTACCATTAAAATAATTGTTGGTTTCATTACAGGAAGTATTTCAATTGTTGCTGATGGACTTAACAATTTATCAGATATGGGGTCTTCAGTTATAACAATTTTAGGTTTCAAACTCGCTAACAAACCCGCTGACAAAGACCACCCATTTGGCCACGGCAGAATTGAATATATGTCGGCGTTTATTGTGGCAATTTTAATTTTGCTTGTTGGCTTTGAACTTATGAAAACATCCTGCAATGCATTGATAAACGGCACCCCCATGCCTACATATTCTTGGGTTTCAATAGTTGTGCTTGCTGTTTCGGTTGTGTTTAAATTTTGGCTTTTCCTTTTCAACCGCAAGCTTGGCAAAAAAATTAATTCCGAACCTTTACTTGCCACAGCCCAAGATTCTTTAAACGATGCAATTGCAACCACGGTAATTTTATTTTCGGTTGGCGTTAGCAAATTGGTTACTCTTCCCTTTAACCTTGACGCTGTTATGGGTGTTGCGGTTGCTTTGTTCATTCTTTGGGCGGGTATAAATGCCGCAAAAGAAACTCTTACTCGCATTTTGGGTGAACCGCCTTCCCAAGACCTTATAGAAGAAATTGAAGCAACCATTTTAGAACATGAAGATTTTGTTGGCATACATGACCTTATCGTGCATAATTATGGCCCGGGCAGACTTTTTGCTTCGGTACATGTTGAAGTTCCTCAAGACATTAACATTGTGGAGTGCCACGAACAAATTGACCTTTGCGAAAAAGAAATTTTAGACAATTTGGGCGTTGCGCTTGTGATACATATGGACCCAATGGATGTAAATAACGAAGAGGTTGCCTTTGTGCGCCAACAGTTAAGCGATGGCATTAAGGTTATAAACGATGAATTAACACTACACGACTTTCGTATGACCCCGTTGGCTGACACCCAAACAAACCTTGTTTTTGATGTGGTTGTTCCCCAAAATTTAAAAATACCTGCAAATGAATTAAAGGAAAAAATTTCACAAATTGCAAAACTTATTAACCCAACATTTTGTTGTGTAATAACCGTTGAATGTGATTTTACAGGTAGATAAACTTTTTAAAAAAATAAAGCTCCGACATATGTCGGAGCTTTTAATTTTGCTTTAAATTATTCAGCAGCTTCTTCCGCTACTTCTTCAGCAACTTCTTCTGCTACTTCTTCAACCTTTTCTTCTTCAGGCAATAATGCACGAATAGAAAGACTGATGCGCTTTTTATCTAAGTCAATAGCAGTAATTTTTGCTTCAACTTCTTGACCAACGGTTAATTCGTCTTGAGGTTTAGCAATGTGCTTGTTAGCAATTTGAGAAATGTGAATTAAACCATCAATACCGGGGATGATACGAGCAAATGCACCATAGGTTGTCATGCTAACGATGGTAACCTTAACAACATCATCGATATTGTAATTGTTTTGGAAGATAGTCCAAGGATTTTCTTCATCTTTCTTATAGCCAAGAGAAATCTTTTTCTTGTCAGCGTCAAGTTCCTTAACATATACTTCAACAGTATCGCCAACTAAAACAACTTCTGACGGATTCTTAATTCTTGCCCATGAAAGTTCAGAAATATGAATCATGCCATCAACGCCGCCGATATCAACGAATGCGCCATAGCTTGTAAGTGATTTAACAGTACCTGTGAAACGGTCGCCAACGGCGATGTTTGCCCAAACCTTTTCTTCAGCTGCTTTCTTTTCTTCGCGTAATACGCTGCGAATAGAACCAATAGCTCTACGGCCGCGGCCAATTTCAATAATGCGGAAGGAAACTTCCTTGCCTTTTAATTCTTCAAGAGAATCATTTCTTGAAGCAGTTGCCTGAGATGCAGGGATAAATACCTTAACGTTGTCAGCATAAACAACTACGCCACCCTTAATGATTTCACGAACAACACCCTTAAGGATTTCGCCTGAATCTTTAGCAGCTTTTATATTATCCCAACCGGCAATAGCATCATAACGACGCTTTGAAAGCATTGCAGTGCCTTCTTGGTCACTGATTTTCATGATGATGAGATTTAATTTGTCATCAACCTTAACTTCATCAACAAGGTTAACGTTGGGGTTAGATGAATATTCGCTTGCAGTTACATAACCTGTAACACCTCTGCCAATATCAACTGTGATTTCCGAAGGATTAACAGCAATAACTACACCTGTAACCTTCTGGTCGCCTGTTAAGCTGTTGAGTGAAGCTTCAAATGCCTCCTCGTCTGTCATTTCTTCGAAGCTTTTGGTAGCAACTTCTAATTCTTCAAGTTGCTCAACCGGTTGTAAATTTTCCGACATGGTTTTTAGGACCTCCTTTATTATACCTGCAGGTGTAGAAGCACCCGCAACGACAGCAACATTTTCATAATTTGAAAAATCACTGATATTTAACTCATCAGCAGTTTCAACCCAATATGTATTGCTGCAATTGGCTTTGCACACATCAAAAAGTTTTGCTGTGTTTGAACTGCCCTTACCACCGATAACAATTACTGCATCGCTAAGTTTAGATAGTTCAAACGCCTCTTGCTGCCTCATCGCAGTCGCATTACATATTGTATCAAAAATTTCTGCATTTGTACACACTTTTTTTAAAATTTTTTCGATTTTTTGCCAAACTTTTTTATTAAAAGTGGTTTGAGAAACCAATATTATGTTTTTTTCGGCAAAATTATTGTTTTTTGCAAGCAATTCTTGAAGTTCAAGGTCATTTTCAACAACGAAAGTGTCACCAACGCTGTGCCCAACAATACCCTTAACCTCTTGATGTTTTATATCCCCTGCAATTATAACAACATAACCGTCTCGACTTTTTTCATAAACAATTTTATGAATTTTAGAAACAAAAGTGCAGGTGGCATCAACGAATTTTATTTGGTTTTGGGTGCAATAATCAATAACCGATTTTTCAACCCCGTGCGAACGAATAACAAGCGTTTCGCCTTCTTTTGCTTCGTCAGGTGAATTCACAATTCTTACACCTTTTTGTGAAAGTTCATCAACAAGCTGTGGGTTGTGAATTATTGGGCCAAGTGTGCAAACCTTTTCACCCTTTTCTATTAAATCATAAACTGTATTAACAGCACGATTAACCCCAAAACAAAAGCCCGCAGTTTTTGCAAGTGTAACATTCATATATTAAATTCTTTCCTTAATGGTTTTTATAATAAGTTCTAACGACTGTTCTGCCTCAAAACCGGTAGTGTCAAGCAAAACGGCATCTTCGGCCTGCTTTAAAGGGGCAATTTCACGGTGCGAATCGTTATAGTCGCGTTGCACCATATCATCATAAACCTCTTTAAAAGTAACCTTTGTACCTTTTGCAACAAGCTCGTTATAACGGCGTTGTGCACGGTCTTCGGCAGATGCAGTTAAAAACAATTTAAGCGTAGCATTTGGCAAAACCACTGTGCCAATATCACGGCCATCCATAACCACATTATTTTCTTGTGCAAGTTTTCTTTGCATTTCTAAAAGAAAAGCCCTTACTTCGCCCTTTGCCGAAACGGCAGAGGCCATCATAGAAGCAACAGGAGTGCGGATTTCTTCGCTAACATCACAACCATCTAAAAATACACGTTGTTCGCCATTTACAAAGCGAATATCCACTGTTGTGTCCTTTAAAATCTCATTAACATCACAGTCAAGGGCGGTGTCGTAACCCGCTTTTGAAAATTTAAGACCAACTGTGCGGTAAAGAGCACCGGTATCAACATAAATAAAGCCAAGTGATTCGGCCGCTTTTCTTGATAATGTGCTTTTTCCTGCCCCTGCGGGACCGTCAATAGCTATAGAAATCATATTATTTCTCCTTAAAAAATAATATTTAAACATTTTGACCGGCTAAATATCCGGTTGAAAATGCAATTTGCAAATTAAAACCGCCTGTAAAAGCGTCAACATCAATAACCTCACCCGCAAAGAAAAGCCCACTTATAAGTTTTGATTCCATCGTTGTGGGGTTGATTTCTTTAACCAAAACACCACCACGGGTAATTATGGCTTCTTCAACAGGGCGAAGTGCAGTAATGTTTAATGGGAATTTTTTAATTACTTCACACAGTTTTAAACGCTCTTCTCGGCTTATTTGATTAACCTTTTTATCCCTTTCAATACCCGAAAGTGCAACCACAACGGGAATTAAACTTTTTGGCAATAATGCATCAAGCGAATTTTGAAAGTCTTTGTTTTGAAGTTCCGAAAAATCCCTTAAAACACGGTTATCAAGTTGTTCAATAGTTAAAGCGGGTTTTAAGTCAATATTAACATTATAATTCTTACCGCTTTTAACATAAGCCGAGGCCGACAAAACAAGCGGACCCGATATGCCGAAATGTGTAAACAGCATCTCGCCGAAATCCTCGTA
>JAZKYB010000236.1:0-9192 GCA_045611905.1 Acutalibacteraceae bacterium
GTATTCATCTTCAAGTCGCTTATTAAGCATTTCACACGCCGTTTCAAAATTTATTTTAGCACTTTGGGTTTCTTTGCATAAAAACCGCCGTTTGTGCAGTTTTATCGGCAATTCATTATTAAAAAGAATAAGCGGTTTTACACTATATTCGCTATCGTATTTCCCTTTTTCAGCGCCCAAATAAAGCGGCAACTTAAAACCAAAAATTTCTAAAACTGTTTTAGTTTTAGGTGCCCCCACATAATATTCCTTGGTGACAGTGAACGGCTGCGAAAGTTCAATTTCGGTTGTGGTTTCGGCAATTATTTTGCCCCTTGATTTCACAAATTTTGTGCCTTGTTCATTTTCGATTATACCCGAAACCAAAACATCCCCTTTTAAAACTGTATCACCAACCTTTACAACACAGTTGCCCACCGTTACATCAATTCGCTTAATTATGCCATCACTGTTTGCCACAAGGTTTGAAGCAAGAAAATCACCTTCATCCTTTTTGGTGATTTCGGTTACATCAACCATTAAACGACACCCCTGAATATTAAAAGACCCCCACGAAAGCTTATCGCTTTTCAAAAGCATTTCCTGTGCTTTGTTTTTGGGGTCTAAATCTTTTTTGGGCATACCGACAGTTATTCCGATTTCTTGGCATATATTTAAAATTTCTGCGCTTGGCACAGTTTTATTTCCGTTAATTTCAATTACCCACACAAAAGACGAAAGCAATTCTAAAACCGCAAAAAACAATATTAACCCTGCAAAAATACCAAACCTGTGCTTATATTTTTGGGTGAAAAACGGCAACCCCGATTTTTTTGTTATGTGCAAGCGCACACCTTGTTTTTTGAAAATTTTTGGCAGTTTTTTAAAATCGCACGCCGTTATTTTGCAGGTAATTTTACCCTTTTTAAAGCCAATACCCCAAATGCTTATATTGTTTTTAGAACACAAATTTAAAAATTTTTCAGGGTAAACACCATAAATTTCAATTTGCAAAATACCAAGAAAAAATCTATATAAAAACAGCATAATAACACCTAATTAGAAAATTCAATGGTTGAAATTTTTCCCTTTACCGTTATTAAATGGTTTTCAAAGGTTAAAATATCAAAATCGGTGCCGCAAATTATAAGCGCACCCTTTTTTAGCCGCAGTTTTAAATAATCACTATTATATTCATAAACACCTTCGCAACCATCAATTTCAATTTTTCCGTTACCACAAATTTCAATATAAGGACCATTAAGCAAATCTTTATCAAAAACATCGGTCAACGGGTTCAAATTCCATTTATTTTTAGCTTTTGATTTTTCAATTTTAAGTTTTTTAGCCAAATAAAACCCACCTTTGTAATAATGCTATGAAATATTTTATAAAATAATTCATAGGTGATAATGTGAAAAAGGCCCTTAACTTACTTTCAGTTATTTTTATATCGTTTTTTGCATTTTTGATAATTTTACGACCCGAAATTTCACTTAAAACGGCTCTTTCGGGTGTTATTTTATGCGGAAATGTAATTATACCTTCACTTTTTCCTTTCACCTTTTGCGTTATGTTTATAAACAAAAGCGGCATTTTAAAATTTTTAAAACCGCTAAACCCCGTAACACAGTTTCTTTTTCACCTAAATTTTTATGAATTTTCACTTTTTTTGCTATCACTTGTCGGTGGTTATCCGCTTGGTGCCAAGCTTTTAAGCCAAAACGGAATAAGCGATGAAAAAACAAAAGTAATGATAAATTACTGCATAAATGCAGGACCCGCCTTTGTTGTGTTGGCAGTTGGAAAAGGCGTTTTTAAAAGCACTTTAATTGGTTGGGTGCTATTTTTATCACAGATAATTTCTTCCCTTATAATTGCCTTGTTTTTAGCACGATTTTTAAAACGAGACAAAAAAATAGCCACACCGAAAAAACTTGGTGTGGTTGATAATTTTGTGTTGTCTGCCGCCGATGCCGCCGACACTATTATAAAAATTTGTTCGCTTGTGATATTGTTTTCAGTGATATGTGGTTATATTGAAATGCTTTCAAAAACATTAAAACCATTTGCCGTTTTGGCGCTTTTGTGCGAAGTTACAACCGCGGTTTTTAAAAGCCAAAACATTTTAACCACCGCTTTTTTGTTGGGATTTGCAGGGGTTAGCATTTGGTGTCAGGTTCTTTCACTTTTAAAAGGCATTAAAATAAATTTTATTTTGTTTATAATTTTCAGAATTATTCACGGTTTTTTATCGTGTGGGCTTACACTTTTATTTTTAAAGCTGTTTAAAATATCAATAAGCACCATTTCAAATAATGTAAGTTTTAATATTTCGGCCTTTATCAACGGCCCTGTGGTAGCATTTTCGCTTATAATTATGGGGGTAATTTTAATTATTTCACTTTATAACAAAAAATTTGCTGGTAATCTTTATGAAGATGTTGTATAATAAATTCAAAGGACGTGAAATAATGGCTAAATCACCTTTTAATAAGAAGTTAGAAAAGCATTGTGAATATTGCGTGCACGGCACACGGCTTAAATTTGAAGATGAAATTATGTGCAAAAAGCACGGTATAACAAACAGTTTTGACCGTTGCAGCAGCTATAAATATGACCCACTTAAACGCATACCGCAAAGGGTTAAAATTGAAAACAACTTCACCGAAGAAGATTTTAAAATTTAAAAAAACGCTCACCACAAGGTGAGCGTTTTGCTTTGTTAATTATTAGTCATTAACATAAGGAAGTAATGCGATTTGACGAGCACGCTTAATAGCGGTGGTCAACTCACGTTGGTGAGCAGCGCATGTGCCTGTAGCACGGCGGGGTAAAATCTTAGCGCGTTCTGAAATGAACTTGCGAAGATATGCAACATCCTTATAATCAATGGCTTCAACACGGTCAACACAGAAATGGCAAACTTTTTTGCGTGGCTTTCTGTGCATTGGTCTTTCGTTTCTTTCTTCCATTTTAAAGCCTCCAATCATTAAATTTTAAAAAATTATTAGAACGGAAGGTCGCTATCCATATCAGCGTCCATTTCTGCAAAATCATTAACATCTGCATTGCTGAAGGATGCACCTTCGCCTGCTGAATCACGCTTTGATTCAACAAACTGAACATTATTAGCAATAACTTCAAAAGCAGTGCGGTTGTTACCGTTCTTATCTTGGTATCTTCTGGTTTGAATTGCACCTTCAATACCGATTAAATTACCCTTTTTAAAATATTTGGTAATAAATTCTGCAGTTTTTTGCCAAGCAACGATGTTAATAAAATCGGTTTGGCGTTCCTCACCTGAACGATAACGGCGTTCAACAGCAATTGAAAAGCTGGTAACATTTGTGCCGTTTGGTGTGGTTTTAAGTTCTGGGTCTGCGGTTAAACGTCCGGTTAAAACAACTAAGTTAAACATTGTTTTTTCTCCTTACTTTTTGATAACCATAATACGAAGTACACCGTCAGTAATTTTAGCGATACGCTCTAATTCTGCGGGGAAGGTTGGTTCGCTTTCGAATTCAAAGAAAACATAGTAACCTTCTGCTTCGTCGTTAATGAGATATGCAAGACGACGCTTGCCCCAATCATTAACATTTTCAATGGTACCATTTTTAGCGATAAGGTCATTAAACTTTTCTTTCAAAGCTAATGTTGCTTCTTCACCGTTTGCTACAGTGAAAATCATAGCGGCCTCATACTTATTGGTCATTTACTTTTGCACCTCCTTCTGGACTTTTGGTCCCGTGATTTCACGGAACAAGGAGCTAACGAGAACATACTTTCCCATTTAGCAATGACCATTATAACAATATTTTCTTTTTTTGTCAATAAAAATCTTGCTTTTAATTAGTAATAATTATATAATAAATGCAGAAAGGACTGATGACAATGCTGCTTACAATTGATATTGGCAATACCAATGTTACACTTGGCACCTATAATAACCGAATTTTAGGTTTTACAGCCCGTCTTGCGACCGACACCAAAAAGACCGAGGATGAATATGCCATTGACATTAAACAGCTTTTGGCACTTAATGATATGACACCAAGCGATATTGAAGACTGTATTATAGCTTCGGTTGTGCCTTCGGTTGCAAAAAGCGTTAGCCGTGCGGTTGCAAAGCTTTGTCAAATTGTTCCGCTTATTTTAGGCCCCGGCATTAAAACAGGTCTTAATATTAAAATTGACAACCCTGCCCAACTTGGTGCTGACCTTGTTGCAGGTGCTGTTGGCGCTATTGACACATACAGAATGCCCTGTGTTATTGTTGACATGGGCACCGCTACCACCTTAAGCGTTTTAGATAAGGATGGTGCATTTTTAGGCGGTGTTATTGCAGCGGGTGTTCGCCTTACCTTAAAAGCGTTGTCTGAAAATACCGCACTGTTACCTTCAATTCCAATTGAAGCACCAAAGTCGGTTATTGGCAGCAACACTACCGAATCTATGCAGTCAGGCCTTGTGCTTGGCAGTGCCGCAATGCTTGACGGCCTTTTGGATAGAATTGAAGCAAAACTTGGTGAAACACCAACCGTTGTTGCAACGGGTGGCCTTTCAAAAGAAATTATTACCCATTGCAAACACCAAATAATTTATAACGAAAACCTTTTGCTTGAAGGTCTTTGTGCAATTTACGAAAAAAATCATTAAGCAATTACCGCTTTAAGCGGATTGTAATATTATTATGAACTGCACTCATTCAGAGGTAGTATCGGAGGTAATTAAAATGACAAATTCACAAATCAGGAAACAAAACACACAAAAAATTGTCTTTACGGCGCTTTTAACCGCACTTGTGGTTTTGCTTCAATATGTAAGTATGGCGCTTCGTTTTGGTACTTTTTCGATTACGCTTGTGCTTGTGCCGGTTGTTATCGGCGCTGCAACCTGCGGCGTGCTGTCGGGCGCTTGGCTTGGTTTTGTGTTTGGCGTTATCGTGCTTTTAACGGGCGATGCCGCACCGTTTTTAGCCATTGATGTTTTCGGCACAATATTAACCGTGCTTTTAAAAGGCACCCTTTGTGGCGTAGCATCCGCCCTTGTTTATAAAGCACTTTATAAGAAAAACCAGTATCTTGCAGTTATTGCGGCGGCTATCACCTGTCCCGTTGTAAACACAGGCGTGTTCTTACTTGGTTGCTTAGTTTTCTTCCTTGAAACTATTAAATCTTGGGGCACTAATGCGGGCTTTACAAATGTGACTGCATATATGTTTATTGGTCTTGCGGGCATTAACTTTATTATTGAGTTTGCAACTAATATGATTTTGGCACCCGTAATTGTGCGTGTTTTAAAATTTGCTAAAAAATAAAATTAAAGCGACCGAAAGGTCGCTTTTTTATTCCCTAATCTTTTGCAATGCACCTTTTTCAAGGCGAGAAACCTGTGCCTGTGAAATGCCGATTTCTTCTGACACTTCCATTTGGGTTTTGCCCTGCATAAACCTAAGGTTTAAAATGGTTTTTTCACGCTGGCTTAAATTTTTAATTGCTTCTTTAAAAGCAATTTCCGAAAGCCAATTTTTGTCATCGTTTTTATCGCCAACCTGGTCAAGCACATATATCGTGTCGCCACCGTCGGAATAAACGGGGTCATAAAGCGAAACGGGGCTTACCACACTTTCAAGCGCTATCACAACATCTTCAATCGGTAAATCTAATTCTTTTGCAATTTCTTCAACCCTTGGTTCTTGGCCGTTTTGTGCTGTTAGTTTTTCTTTAACCTGCATTGCTTTATATGCCGTGTCTTTAATTGACCGACTAACGCGAATTGAATTGTTATCCCTTAAATATCTTCTTATTTCACCTATAATCATTGGCACGGCATAGGTTGAAAATCGCACATTTTGTGATACATCAAAATTGTCAATTGATTTTATAAGACCAATGCACCCAACCTGAAACAAATCGTCTAAATTTTCGCCTCGGTTTGTAAAACGCTGAATAACGCTTAAAACCAGTCGCAAATTGCCGTTTATCAGCTCGTCACGGGCCACCTTACTCCCTGCCTTAACATCTTTTAAAAGCTTTTCATTTTGCGCTTCGCGAAGTACAGGTAATTTGCTTGTATCAACCCCACAAATTGAAACCTTGTTGTACATAACAGCACCTCCATTAAGGATTATTTCCGTTATGCACTTTTAATAAACGATTAAAATATTTTTTCAGTCGACAAAATTCACTTGCATTTTACTAAAACAAAAAGTTCGTACAAAGGTACGAACTTTTTTTGTTTAATTATTTTCCATTTTAAAAGAAAGACGCATTAAACTGTCACTAAAATGCATATTTTGAACTACAACCCCCGGATGATTCATTGCAATGTCGTAATGACTAAAATTCCAAAACGCTTTTACACCCAATTTAATAAGTTGTTCAGCGATGCCCTTTGCAGCTTCTTTCGGTATGCACAAAATTGCAACCTTAGGCAAATTTTCACGGCAAAATTCATCAAGCGTGTCAATATTTCTAATTGGTTGGTTTCTTACAATTTGACCCACCAAAGATTCTTTCGCGTCAAAAAGACCGATAAGATGAAAACCCTTTGATTCAAAATTCATATGATTTGTTACCGCACGGCCCATATTACCCATACCGATTAAAATTGTGTTTTTGGGGGTGTTAAGGCCTAAAATTTCACCAATTTCAGCTTGCAACATACCAATATTATAACCGTAACCCTGCTGACCAAAACCGCCGAAACAGTTAAGGTCTTGCCTGATTTGGCTTGCAGTAAGCCCCATTCTTTCAGACAATTCACGAGAAGATATGCGTTCCATACCTTCTACTTTAAGCTCGCCCAAAAACCTATAATATCTTGGTAATCTTTTAATTACCGATTCAGAAATTATACCAGCCATCATTAATTTTCCTATCTTTTTTATATACATATAAATAATAAAATAAAAAATCAAACTTGTCAAGACGAAAAAATTTTAAAAATAATTCAAAAAACTATTGACAAATGCAAAAAAACGATTATAATAAAATAGTAATCATTACTGATTTGGGTGATAAATATGAAAAACTATTCTAAACAGCGCGAAGCTATTTTAGAAGTTTTACGCTGCACAGATACTCACCCTACAGCAAATTGGATTTACGAAAAAGTTCGGGAAACAATACCTAATATAAGTCTTGGTACCGTTTACCGCAACCTTTCACAACTTGCCGAGTCGGGCGAAATTTTAAGTCTTCACGTTGCCGACGGGTTTGAGCATTTTGATTATGTCACTGCTCCCCACGCGCATTTGCACTGTAAGAAGTGCGGCGAGATAATTGATGCAACACTTGAAAACGCCCCATTGACAAAGTTGTCGGAAAATTTGGGCTTTACGCCCCAAAATACCATTTATGTAGTGTATGGTATCTGTAAAAACTGTAAACAATAAAATTAAACTTTGGAGGAAATGAAAATGAAAAAATATGTATGTCTTATCTGCGGTTACACTCACGAAGGTGAATATGCTCCTAATGAATGCCCCATCTGCCACGCTCCCGCTTCAAAATTCCAAGAACAAGCAGGCGAAAAAACCTGGGCTGCTGAACACGTTGTAGGCGTTGCACAAGGTGTTGACCAAAGAATTATTGATGGTCTTCGCGAAAACTTTAATGGTGAATGCTGCGAAGTTGGTATGTATCTTGCAATGTCACGCGTTGCACACCGTGAAGGTTACCCCGAAATTGGTCTTTATTGGGAAAAGGCAGCTTTAGAAGAAGCTGAACACGCAGCAAAATTTGCTGAACTTTTAGGCGAAGTTGTAACCGATTCTACCAAGAAAAACCTTGAAATGCGTGTGGATGCTGAAAACGGCGCAACTTTGGGCAAATTTGAACTTGCTAAACTTGCTAAAGAACTTGGTCTTGACGCTATTCACGACACCGTTCATGAAATGGCACGCGACGAAGCAAGACACGGCAAGGCATTTGAAGGTCTTCTCGGCCGTTATTTTAAATAATTATTAAACACTTGAAAGGATTAACCTTTATGAAATATACTTGTCCTTGCGGTTATGTTTATGACCCCGAAATTGGCGATGTTGATAACGGCATTGCCCCGGGAACTGCTTTTGAAGATATCCCTGAAGATTGGGTATGCCCTATTTGTGGTCTTTCAAAGGATATGTTCGACGCTGAATAAACTTGAAAAAATTAAAAAGATATGCTATCATAACGGTAGCATATCTTTTGTTTTTATACAAAAAAGCTGTCTTAATGTTTTCATTAAGACAGCTTTTAAATTTAGCCAAATTATTTAGCCATTGCAGCAACTTCAGCAGCGAAGTCGTCAACACGCTTTTCAATACCTTCGCCCTTTTCAAAACGAACAAAGGAAGCAAGTTTAACATCAGCGCCAAGTTCTTTAGCGGTGTCAGCAATGTATTTGCCAACATTGATGTCGCCATTCATAACAAATGCTTGTTCTACAAGGCAGTTTTCCTTATAGAATTTGCCGATTTTACCTTCAACAATTTTGCCAAGAACAGCGTCGGGCTTGTTAGCCATTTTGGGGTCTTCCTTCATTTGAGCAATGAGGATTTCCTTTTCTTTTTCAATAACAGAAGCAGGAACAGATGCTTCATCAAGATAGCCGGGGTTCATAGCAGCAATTTGCATTGCAACGTTTTTACCCATTGTAACAAGACCTTCATTATCGAAAGCAATGTCGGTATCGAAGTTTACAAGAACACCGATTTTGCCGCCTGCATGAACGTAAGAAACAACCTTACCTTCATAACGAGCAAAACGACGAACTTTAATATTTTCACGAATAGCAAGGAACAATTCTTGAACCTTTGCTTCAACGGTCATACCGTCTTTTTCGCAAGCCAAGAGAGCGTCTAAATCAGCAGGGTTTTGAAGAGCAACGATTTCTGCAACTTCAGCAGCGAGTGCTTTAAAGCCGTCGCCGTTAGCAACGAAGTCAGTTTCGCTGTTAAGTTCAACTACTGCGCCAACACCGCCACCTGTGTAAACAGCAACTGTCCCTTCAGCAGCGATACGGTCTGCCTTCTTTGCTTGAGAAGCAAGACCTTTTTCACGCAAAAGGTCAACAGCAGCTTCCATGTTGCCGTCGCATTCTACGAGAGCCTTTTTACAGTCCATCATACCGCAACCGGTTTTTTCTCTTAAAGCCTGTACATCTTTAGCAGTAAAAGCCATTATAGTTTCCTCCAATTAATTATTCAGCGTCAGCGGTTTCTTC
>JAZKYB010000237.1:0-1934 GCA_045611905.1 Acutalibacteraceae bacterium
ATGATTATTGCAACCCTTAAAAACAAATTTTTAAAGGGACAAGAATTTGACTGTTTAGAGCCCAAAAACAAACCATTTATTGTTAAGGCAGACACAGTTTATAATGATAAAAACCAAGAAATTGATTCTGCCCCACATCCGATGATGACCATTAAAATTCCCTATCCACACCCCGTTAAAGCGGGCTCGCTTTTGCGAATGAAAGCTGACTAATATTTACACCTCGTGCCAATAATAGACACGAGGTGTTTTTTATGCAAAATAAAATTTGGTGGCGCTTTTTCAGTAATAGAAGTGCTATTTGTTATTTTTTACTTATTTCACTGTTTTTTACGGCTTTTTTACGGGTTGCCGTTGTTGCCAAAAGTGATTATACCGCTGTTTTACAATCACACGGCAAATTAAAGCTTTCAGCGGGAAAAATCAGAGGCACTATTTACGACTGCAATATGAAACCCATAACAAACAATCAATCAAAAATTATTGCTTGCGTATCCCCCACAAACCGTGCTAAAACCGCTCTTACAACAGTTTTAAAGGGTGAAGAACTTGAAAATGTTTTAAATCGGCTTAAAGATGGTAAACCCGTATTATGTGAAGTGCCAAAAGAGATAGTATGTGATGGTATAAAATGTGCCACTGTTTATTTTAACGACGACACTGTAATTGCACCACACACTATAGGTTATGTTAATAGTGATAATAGCGGCGTAAATGGGCTTGAGAGCGCTTACAATCAACTTTTATATAACAATGACGGGGTATGTTTTAGCTTCGCTTGTGACGGACTTGGCAATGTTTTAGAAGGAATTGAACCCGAAGTTTATAACAACACTTCCGCTATTGCAAATGGTGTTGTAAGCACAATTGACATAAATATTCAAAACATTATTGAAGAAACCGCAAACTCGTTAGAGCGTGGCGCAGTTGTTGTGGCCGATGCAAAAACATTAAAAATCAGGGGTATTGTTTCACGCCCAAATTTTAACCCAAATAACCTTGAAGAATTTTTGAATCGTGATGATTCCCCACTATTTAACCGTGCAATAAATTCATACGCCGTTGGTTCGGCCTTTAAGCCCTGTATTGCCGCCGCAGCAATTGAAAGCGGACTTGAGAACACCGTTTATAACTGTGTCGGCAGTATGGAAATTATTGACCGCCACTTTAACTGCCACGAAAGAAGCGGTCACGGAAGTTTAAATATTCGTTATGGTTTGGCAAATTCTTGCAACACTTATTTTTTCAATTTAGCCCTTAAAACAGGTAAAACCAATATTTATAAAATGGCCGACAACCTAAATTTTGGCAAAAAAATTACGCTTTGTGACGGAATTTCAACAGCGAACAGCATTATACCAACGATAGAAAAACTTTCGAACGATGCTCACCTTGCCAATTTCAGCATTGGCCAGGGCGATTTCACCGCATCACCTGTTTCTATGCTAACGCTGTATTCAGCCATTGCAAACGGTGGAAAATATTATATGCCACCGCTTGTTGAGGGCACCTATAAAGACGGAAAATTCACCGAATATAACCGTGGTTTTATGACGAAAGCAATGAGCGAAAAAACCGCAAATAAGCTTATGGATTATTTGAAAACCGTTATCACCGAAGGTACGGGTGGTGACGCTTTGCCCGAATCAGTAACCGCCGCAGGTAAAACCGCCACCGCACAAACAGGAATTAAAGATAACGGACGCGAAATTTTGCGAAGTTGGTTTTGCGGTTTTTTCCCTGCCGAAAACCCAAAATATATTGTAATCGTATTTTCTGAAGATTCAAAAAAACAAGCAATTTCTTGTGGTAAAATTTTTGCAAAAACTGCTGATAAAATTAGTGCCCTTTCAGTTGACAAAATTTAACTATAAGTATATAATAATAGAGTATGTTTTATTCTAATTTAAAGGATGTTTTTAAAATGAAATGGA
>JAZKYB010000238.1:0-1502 GCA_045611905.1 Acutalibacteraceae bacterium
AAGAACGGGCTTATCTTCATCAATTTCAACGGCTGTTTTAAGGTAATGACGAAGTGCTTCTTCGTTAGCAACAATCTGCATTGCACGTCCGCCAAGAACAAAGCTTGGACGAACAAGAACTGGGTAGCCGATTTCCTGTGCGGCTTTAACGCCATCTTCAATTTTTGTAACAGCTTTACCTTGTGGTTGTGGAATATCAAGTTCTTTAAGGATTTTTTCAAAGCTATCACGGTTTTCTGCACGTTCAATAGCATCACAGTCGGTACCGATAATTTTTACGCCACGGTCACGAAGTGGTTCGGCAAGGTTAATTGCGGTTTGACCACCAAGCGACGCAATTACACCATCGGGTTTTTCAAAGTCGATAATGTTCATAACATCTTCGGGGGTTAAAGGTTCGAAATAAAGCTTGTCGGCTGTGGTATAGTCGGTTGAAACGGTTTCGGGGTTGTTGTTTATAATAATTGCTTCATAGCCCGAATTTTTAATGGTTGTTACAGCGTGAACGGTTGAATAGTCAAATTCAACGCCTTGACCAATGCGGATAGGACCTGCACCTAAAACCACAATTTTCTTTTTATTGGTTAAAACTGATGTGTTTTCACCTGTGTATGATGAATAGAAATATGGAATATATGCGCCTGTGTGGCAGGTATCAACCATGCGGAAAACAGGGGTAAGTTTGTTTTCTTTGCGGAAGTTGTAAACTTCAATTTCGTTGCATTCCCACAAACGAGCAACATACTTGTCCGAAAAGCCCATCTTCTTTGCGCTTTTAAGCACGGTAATATCAAACTTATTATCTTTAAGGTTGCGTTCCATATCGATAATGCGTTTAATTGCTTCAAGGAAGAATGCAGTAATTTTTGTGATTTCGTGAAGTTCTTCAATGGTTGCACCACGATATAAAAGTTCAGCAATAGCGAAAAGATTATCGTCACGGAATTCGGCAATATAATCACGAAGTTCGTTGTCGGTCATATTGTCAAATTTATGGTGGTAAAGGTGGTTAACACCAATTTCAAGTGAACGTGTGCCCTTTAAAAGTGATTCTTCTAAGGTAGAGCCAATGCCCATAACTTCACCTGTGGCTTTCATTTGTGTGCCAAGTGAGTTTGAAGCGGTTGTGAATTTATCAAAGGGGAAGCGGGGTAATTTTGCAATTACATAATCAAGCTGTGGTTCAAAAGATGCGTTGGTGTTGGCAATTTTAATTTCGTCCAATGTCATACCAACTGCAATTTTAGCAGTAACACGTGCAATGGGGTAACCGCTTGCTTTTGATGCCAAAGCAGAAGAACGGGAAACACGTGGGTTAACTTCGATAAGATAATATTCCGAACTGTTGGGGTTTAACGCAAACTGAACATTACAACCGCCTTCAATTTTAAGTTCGCGAATAAGCTTAATTGCGCTGTCATTAAGCATTTTAAGGTCGTGGTCGTTTAAGGTCATAATTGGGGCAACAACTATAGAGTCACCGGTATGAACGCCAACGGGGT
>JAZKYB010000239.1:0-4308 GCA_045611905.1 Acutalibacteraceae bacterium
TGCAAGATTATTGCCATTTCTAAAATTAACACGAAAATCACGATATAAAAACTCTACCCCAAATTCCTGTGCCAATTTTTCACCCGTGGCTTTAATACCATCATGGTCTTGATATAAACTGCAAAGAAGTGTGGTTGTAAAGGCATTATACCCATTATCACGGGCAAATTTTGCGGTTTCATACATACGAATATAATAACAATATTTGCATCTGTTATCAATATCGTCCGCCACCGCTTTTACAAATTCACGAAGTCCGTAATTTTCCTTTACCCTGACCGTTAAGCCAATTTCTTCGGCATAGTTTAAAAGACAGTCACGTCGGGATTTATATTCGGTATAAGGGTGAATGTTTGGGTTGAACCAAAACAAATCAGGTGTTATGCCCTCTTCTAAAAGAAAAGGCACCACCGAAAGACTGCAAGGTGCACAGCAGGTATGAACTAAAACTTTCATATTAAACCTCAATAATTATCGGCATAACGCCGTTATTTTCAATATCAATTACCGCATAGGTTGCTTTGCCGCCACGGGGCGCACCGCAAGACCCGGGATTAACAAGATAAACGCCATCTTCATATGATATTAAAGGGTTATGCGTATGCCCAAAAAGAGCAATGTCGCATCCGCTTTGTTTTGCATGCTGCAAAAGATGTGATGTCGAAGATTTAACCCCTAAAGTGTGGCCGTGTGTGTAAAAGATTTTTTTACCGTTTATATTAGCTATATCGCTTGACGGAAAGGTTGAAAAATAATCACAATTGCCACTTAAAATATGAAAACGCTTTTCGGGAAAAAGGTATATAAAATCTTCAATATCGCTTGCCAAATCCCCCAAAAAGAAAACATGTGCTGCATCTTTTTGATTATATAAAATTTTTTCAATTATATCGCCACGCTTGTGCGAATCGGAAATTGCTAAAATTCTCATACCGTAACACCAGATTTACATATATATTATTGGGAGCTGATTAAATGAACCAAAACGACAAAAACAAAATGATGGATGAAATTTTAAAAAATTCGAAAGGTAAAATTGACACAAATGCCGTTAAAGAAGCAGCCAAAAGGGGCGACACCGAAAAGCTTTTAAGCACCCTTTCAAATGATGACAAGCAAAAGCTTTTAAATGTGCTTTCAGACCAAAACGCCCTTAACGAAATTTTAAAAAGCCCGCAGGCACAAGCGATTTTAAAACTTTTTGGTGGCAAAAATGGATGATTTAACCAAACGCCTGTCGGAAATTTTAAACGACCCGCAAAGTATGAATAAGGTCAAAGAAATGGCCGAAAGCATTTTAAACGACAAGCCCGAACCTGAACCAACAGAAAACGCCTTGAGCGGCATTTTAGACAGCGGCGAATTGTTACAAGTAATGGGTTTGGTTTCAAAACTGCAAAGCCAAAGCGACGACCCCAAAAGTGCGCTTTTGTTGGCACTTAAACCCCATTTAAGTGAAGCCAAACGCGAAAAGGTTGACACCGCCATTAAAATTTTGCGACTTTTAGATTTGCTGCCGCTTATTAAAGAAACGGGTATTTTAGGTAAACTTTTATGACCAATAATGACTTTTCATTAAGACAACAAAAAGCCATTGAAGAAATGTTTAAAATGAACCAAAAAAGCCAAAACACAAAACCGCAAAACGAAAGCCCGTCACAAAGCAAACCACCGCAAAGTGATTTTTTATCAAACCTTAACATCCCGTTTTTAAACGACCTTAAAACCGATGGCGATTTAACACTTATTTTGGGTCTTTTATTGCTATTGTTAAATGAAAAAGCCGACAAAAGACTGCTTTTTGCACTTTTGTATATCTTACTTTAAAAGAGTATATTCACAAAACGGAATATACTCTTTTTAAAATTATTTTAAAAACTTTTTATGATTAAACGTTGCAATAAACAAGGTTGTTGCAGTAAGCATCACCTGTGAGGTTAAGGGTATATGGGAATAATTGCCCGAAGACACCACACCCACAATTAAATTTGGAAAAGCGGTTATAAAGCAAAGCATAAACGCCAAAACCGAACGTGTGTAAAACGATGCGCCGTTAATATAAACCTTGTATTTATCAGCCGCATAGCTTATGAAAAATGTCAACAGCGCACAATATGCTGCAATAAGAAAAATGTTTTCGGTTATAAGGGACAGTGAACCAATGCTTATAAACGAACAAATAATTCTTATAATCATATATGCCGCAGGTAAAAGGTGACAAAAATCAGGCATATTAAATTCAACAAATTCAAAAACCACTAACGCGGCAAAGTATAAAGCGGTTAAAAAGCCCATTGTTTTCATTGCCGCCGACTGCCAATTGGTTGTGCCGAAAACAAACTGCTCGTTAAAAGTTTCATAAAAAAGTGAAATAGCAAGTATGCCCGAAGCAATTGCCCAAAGTTTGCTGTTTTTTGGGCTTTCTTTGGTTGGATAATCGCATAATCTTGCAACAACGGCCGCAAAGACACACAAAGCCACAACAAGCACCATTAAAGCAATGCCCAGTTCGGTTTTTGCGCTTTTGTAAAAGCCGGTTTTTTGGTCAATTGTGTAAAAAATTTGCAATGCCCTTAACACCAAAGCCGAAAGTGCAGCAAGCCAAATTGCAAGGGTTGATTTTTTAAATTTCATTGTTTACATCCAATCATTAAATTAGATTTTTAAGCATATATAATAATACCGCTTGCGTTTTAAAAAGTCAACTTTATTGTAAAAAAGGGGGATTATAATGAAAAAAATTATGGCCTTTACATCTTTGATTTTAGCATTTTTATTGCTTTTACCCTTAACGGTATTGGGACAACCCTTAAAGCCCACCATAGAAAGTGTTGAAGTTGAAAAAATTAACCCCGTTAAAACCTTTAAAATTTTAAGAACCGAAAAAAACGTGGTTGAAGAAATTTCATATAACGACTATATCTTTGGTGTGGTTGCCGCCGAAATGCCCGCACTTTACGAGCTTGACGCCTTAAAGGCCCAAGCCGTTGCCGCACACACCTTTGTGTTGCACCGTTCGGTTTCAAACAAAGAAAATGGTTATGATATAACCGATAATTTTGAAGTAGACCAAGCATTTATAACCGAAACCGAAGCAAAAGAAAAATGGGGCGAAAAAGCCGAAGAATATATTAAAAAAATTAAAACTGCCGTTAATGAAACCCAAAATCTTGCACTAACCTTTAATGGTGAAATTATTCTTTCGGCATATCACGCAATATCTTCAGGCAAAACCGAAGACTGCCAAAATGTATGGGGTGGAAATTACAGTTATCTTATATCGGTTGACAGCGTTGGCGATAAACTTTCACCCGATTATATTTCAACCAAAACCGTGTCTAAAGACGAAATTAAAACCATTTTTGCCGACCTTAACCTGAACGAAGACCCAAGCACCTATTTTAAAGAAATTAACAAAGCCGACACCGGCAGGGTTTTAACCCTTAAAATGTGCGAAACCGAAATCACCGGCGCACAAATTCGAGAAAAGTTAGATTTGCGGTCCTGCTGTTTTGATGTGAAATTTGAAAACGACACCTTTACCTTTACTGTTTACGGCTATGGCCACGGGGTTGGTATGAGCCAATACGGCGCAAATTATATGGCACAGCAAGGCGCTAATTTTAAAGAAATTTTATGCCATTATTATACCGGCTGCGAAATTACTGAAATAAAATAAATAAGTCGGCTCATTAAGAGCCGACTTATTTATTTTTCATTCACAATTTTAAAAAGTTCTTCGGCGGCTAAACGCACCTTTGCAACGCTTACCGACTTGTCTTTTGGGAAGCAGTAATAAAGCACTTTGCCGTTGCCGATACAAACCATATCCCCTATTTCATACCAATAATAGTCAGAATATAAACTATATGATGCTTCGGGTGGTTGGGTGTAACAAACTGCGCCGTCATCGCTTGTTAGTTTAAAACCGTCTTTAGTGTGGGTAATGTGCCCGCCACCGATATTATAAATTGCTTTTAAGTCGGTTAAAACATATATATCAACATCACAGTCAAGCTTATATTCACCATTTAAAATTTCTTTTCTTACGCTTTCACGTTCAAAAGCATACCAGTCGGGTATGTGTGAAAATTCGGTTTCGCCTTGAAGCGCTTTTATAAAACCGTCTTCAGTTAATTCCCACACCTTGCCGCAATGGTTGCATTTAAGGGTTGTGCCTTCACCAACAGTTTCGCCTTCGGCATTACAATTTGGGCATTTATAAAGCACGCGATGTAAATAATCCGCCCTGAATTTTTCACAAATTTTAATGCCGTTTTCTTGTTGCCATTTAAAATTATCAAACTT
>JAZKYB010000240.1:0-2372 GCA_045611905.1 Acutalibacteraceae bacterium
TATGCTTGATGCACTTGAAAGGGTATATATGCTTTCAAACTGCGATGCCATTATCATTGGTCGTGGCGGTGGTTCTATTGAAGACTTATGGGCATTTAACAGCGAAATTTTGGCAAGAAAGATTTATGAATCTCCAATTCCTGTAATTTCTGCCGTTGGTCACGAAACTGACTTTACAATTTGCGATTTTGTTGCCGATTTGCGTGCGCCAACACCATCGGCCGCAGCAGAACTTGTTGTGCCTGATGCAAACGAAATTTTTGCTTTTTTAAATAAACGCACCATTGCTTTAAAAAACGCTTTGCTTTCTAAATATAATTTAAACAGGGCAAAATACCAGGCAATTTGTGAAAAAACAATTTTTTCAAACCCCGAAAAACTGATATTGCAAAGGGAAGAACAACTTGATTATTTGGGTGAAAAGTTAATTTTATCTTTTAATTCCGATTTAAAAAATCAACAAAATCGTCTTTCCAATACTATTGCAAAATTAGATGCATTAAGTCCTTTAAAGGTACTTTCTCGCGGATATTCGATTGCCGAAATTAACGATAAACCAATTTCCAGCATTAATGATGCTGAAAAAGGGGATAAACTAACCCTAAAACTTAACGACGGTAAGCTTTTATGCACCGTTGATGATAAGGTGATATAAATGGAAAACAATTTTGAATCATCATTAAAAGAACTTGAAAACATTGTTTCAAAGCTTGAAAGCGCTGATGTAACCCTTGATGAAGCAATCTCGCTTTTTGAAAAGGGTGTTTCGCTTTCTAATGAATGCCGAAAAATTTTAGAAACAGCCGAACGCAAAATTAAAACCCTAACCGAATGTGAGGCAGAAAATGGTTAATAAAATTTTTGATTTTTATAAACCTTTAATTGAAGAAAGAATAGATGAACTTTTGCCCGAAACCAATTTGGCTTATAACGAGGTTATTAAAGCCGCAAGATACAGCTTAAAACTTGGTGGCAAGCGTATACGCCCCATTATTATGATGGAATTTTGTAAGCTGTTTGGCGGCAGGGTAGACGATGTGTTGGATTTTGCGATTGCGCTTGAAATGATACACACCTATTCGCTTATCCATGATGATTTACCTTGCATGGATAACGATGATATGCGCCGTGGCAAACCTTCTTGTCACATTGCTTTTTCGGAAGATATGGCACTTTTAGCGGGTGACGGACTTTTAACCGAAGCATTTAAAGTTTGTGCAAATTCTAATGCCGACGATAATATTAAAATTAAAGCAGTTGCTACACTTTCTGAAATGTCGGGTATATGTGGTATGCTTGGCGGTCAAGTTGTTGACCTTTCTTTTGTTAAAAATCCACCCGATATTGACGCGCTTTGCAATATGTATGCTTTAAAAACCGGTTGTCTTTTAAGGGCAGCGGCAATTATTGGCACATATTCTGCAACTAAAAATGAAGAACTAGTTAAAAAAGCAGATTTATTTGCAGAAAAGGTTGGTTTAGCTTTTCAAATTATTGATGATATTCTTGACAAAACTGCTGATGCCACACTTCTTGGCAAACCGATTGGCAGTGATGAAAAGAACGATAAAACCACCTTTGTTACACTTCTTGGTTTGGATGGTGCAAAACAAAGAGCCAAAAAGCTTACCGATGAAGCTATAAACATTTTGGAAAGCTTTGATGGAAATACCGAAAATTTAAAGGCATTAACCTGCTATTTACTTGACAGAAATTTTTAAAGGACTTGTTGTTTTGGAATACGAAATTTTAAATAATATAAAATCACCTGACGACATTAAAAATTTAAATGATAACGATATTAACCGCTTGTGTGGTGAAATTCGTGACTGTATTATAAACACCGTTTCTAAAAATGGTGGTCATTTGGCTGCCAATTTAGGCGCTGTTGAATTAACAGTTGCCGTTCACCGTGTGTTTGATTCGCCCAACAATGCAATAATTTTTGATGTTGGCCATCAATGTTATACACACAAGCTATTAACAGGACGTTTTGAAGACTTTTCAACACTTAGGCAAGAAAATGGTCTTTCCGGTTTTATGAAGCCAAGTGAAAGCATTCACGACCCAATAATTACAGGTCACAGCAGTAATTCAATTTCGGCGGCTTATGGCATTTACCGTGCCAAAAAGCTTAAGGGTGAAGACGGTTCGGCCATTGCAATTATCGGTGATGGTGCCCTTACAGGCGGCATGGCTTATGAAGCTCTTAACCACGCAGGTGAAGACAACGGTAATTTTATTGTAATTTTAAATGACAACGAAATGTCTATTTCGCAAAATGTTGGTGGCATGTCAAAAAGTCTTACCAAAATGCGAAACAAGGCACGTTATCACCGTTTTAAATTTGCTTTTGGTAAGTCGGATCGTAG
>JAZKYB010000241.1:0-1400 GCA_045611905.1 Acutalibacteraceae bacterium
GGGTAACAATTTGCGCCAACTGTTCGGGTGTGTAAAGCTCAAGCCGCAAAAGCACGCCAAAACGGTCACGAAGGGGTGCAGTAAGTTGACCCGAACGGGTTGTAGCCCCAACAAGTGTGAACTTTGGCACATCAAGGCGAATTGAACGGGCTGATGGTCCCTTGCCCAAAATTATATCAAGTGAATAATCTTCCATTGCGGGATATAAAATTTCTTCAACATTGCGTGGCAAACGATGAATTTCGTCAATAAAAAGCACATCGCCTTCATTAAGTGAGGTTAAAATTGCCACCAAATCGCCCTGCTTTTCAATAGCGGGGCCCGATGTTACACGAAGACTAACCCCCATTTCCCTTGCGATAATACCCGAAAGTGTGGTTTTACCAAGACCGGGAGGTCCATATAAAAGCACATGGTCAAGTGCTTCTTTACGCTGCAAAGCCGCTTTAATATAAATTCTTAAATTTTCCTTTACCTTATCTTGTCCGATATAATCGTCCAAGGTGGTTGGTCTTAAAGATAATTCAGCCGTATCTTCATAACTATATTCAGGTGAAACGATACGGTTTTCAAAATCCATTTCTTGTTCAATCATTTATTAAAGCCCCCTTGCAAGAGATTTAAGTGCTTGTTTTATAAGTTCTTCAGTAGAAAGTGCTTGGTCAAGTTTGCCCACAGCAAGCGATGCTTCACTTTGGGTATAACCAAGTGACTGAAGTGCTGCTACCGCTTCTTTGGAATTGCTGTTAACAGCTACATTACCCACTGCCTTAATTTCAATGCCTTCACCGCTATCAAGCGAACCAATTTTATCCTTAAGTTCAAGCACAATTCTTTGTGCTAACTTTATGCCAACGCCCGTTGCCGCGGTAAGTGCCTTGGGGTCATTACTTGCAATGTAAAGGGTGATTTGATTTGCCGTAAATTCTGACAACAGGGCAAGACCAATTTTACTGCCAACCCCCGAAACTGAAGTTATAAGTTTAAAGCATTCAAGTTCTTCCCTGTCAATAAAGCCGTAAAGGTCCATTGCATCCTCACGCACAACCATATATGTGTGAAGAAAAACATTACTGTTCTTTTCGGGAAGATTATATAAAGTGTTTTTTGTGACAAAGCATTTAAAACCAATACCGCCACATTCAATAACGGCCGAAGTATTGTCGGTATAAATTAGCTTACCATTAAGAGATGCTATCATAATTTTATCTCCTTAAAACAGAATCTGAATAATGCCCGTGGCAAATTGCAATAGCCAGTGCGTCGGCAGTATCATCGGGCTTTGGTATTTTTTGAAGATTTAAAAGACTTTTTACCATTTCCATTACCTGATGTTTTTCCGCCTTGCCGTAGCCGGTTACCGCCTGCTTTACCTGCAGTAAGTCGGATCGTAGCCATGT
>JAZKYB010000242.1:0-1633 GCA_045611905.1 Acutalibacteraceae bacterium
ACACTACATTTAAATGGTATTCTCGAACAGGATCGGCAAATCCTGATATCGCATCCGCATGACAATCGGAATATGCAATATAAGGCTTTATATCATAAATTGGTGTGCCGTCTAATAAATCGGCGCCCAATACGGTTATTTCGCCCTGTTTAATTTCTAAAATTTTAACGCTTGAAAGCCCAATGGGGTTTGGTCGATATGGCGAACGGGTAGCAAATACCCCCACCCTTTTGTTACCCCCAAGCCGTGGTGGGCGAACAGTTGGTGACCATTCGGTTTTATCTACTTCAGAAAAGCCCCAAATAATCCAAAGATGGCTAAAATCATTAAGACCTTTTAGTGCCGAAAAATCACAATATTCCTTTTCAAAAACAATTTTACCCACCGTGTCTACCAAACCACTTTGTCGTGGTATGCCAAACTTAGTGGGAAAATCGGTTTTTATTTTTGCAATAACTTTTAAATTTTCCATTTCTTAAAACTTATAGTTAGTAATAAAATCTTCCCATTCGGGTTTTTCATCATCCGGCAAATTGTTATATTCTCGGAATAAAACTTCTAAAACAAGTTCGTAAGATTTTTTGGTTTTTAAATAACTGTTTATAACAATTGATGCCATTGCAAGAGAACACAACAAAATTATAGAAAGTGGTAACAAATGCACCAAATAAAACTTTGCAGGAAGATTTACATATGTATTACCAAGTAATTGCGCATAAACAATTGTGAAACAAAGCGAAAGCGCAACATTCAGGCCGCCAAAAACGCCCGCAACAATGGGGTTTGCATTAAATTTTGACAAAATAAAGGTAAACAACATAACACCTGTTAAAATGCAAACGGTTATAAATCCGTCCATATTCATTGTTGCAGTTGACGATAATGTTTGCTTTATTAAAATTATACCGGTAATGTAAATAGCATTTACAGCCATTGTAAAAATGAAAGCCAAGACATAAATCCATTTGCAAATGTTATAAAGCCCTCCGCCTTTTTTGTTATAATAAATGCCCATTTTTTGTTCTCTTTCTTGGGCGCGTTTTAAAACATTTTCATTAAAAGCCATAGTTTTTCTCCCAACACATAATTTTTTATATTATACTACTAATTATTTTGATTGACAAGTCTGATTTTGCAAATATAATTATTTATGTAAAAATATTTGTTTTAGGTGATAAAAATGTCGAAACTTAACATTGTAATGGTTGAACCCGAAATTCCACAAAATACAGGTAATGTAGCACGCACATGTGCGGCGACAGGTGCTCGGCTTCATTTGGTTGGCCCCATGGGTTTTAAAATCGATGACAAAAAATTAAAACGCGCAGGGCTTGATTATTGGCAATATCTTGACATCACCTATTACGAATCATTGGATGAATTTTTTGAAAAAAATCAAGGCGAATTTTATTATTTTACAACAAAGGGTCGCCATGTTCACAGCGATGTAAATTATCCCGATAACTGCTACCTTTTATTTGGTAAAGAAACCAAAGGTCTGCCTGAAGAATTGCTTATCAAAAACCCCGATACTTGTGTAAGAATTCCTATGGAGGGTGAAATAAGAAGTTTAAACCTTTCAAATTCGGTTGCTATTGCCACTTATGAAGTTTTAAGGCAGTGGAATTACCCT
>JAZKYB010000243.1:0-20033 GCA_045611905.1 Acutalibacteraceae bacterium
TATAAGAGAGCTTTCAAAATATCCTATTACAGTTAACATGAACACCGAAATCAAGAATATAAAATCTCTCGATGCTGATGAAATAATTATCGCAACGGGCGCCGTTGCTAAAAAAATACCCATAAAGGGCGCTGAAAAAACTATTGAGGCAATAGATTATCTTCTCGGCTCATCTGAGGTTGGCGAAAGAGTTCTCGTTATCGGCGGAGGCTTGACCGGCTGCGAAATTGCATACGACCTTTATTTGAAGGGCAAGAAGCCTACGATAGTTGAAATGCAGGACGATCTTATAACAACCAAGGGCATATGCCTTGCAAACACTTCATATCTACGCGACTTCTTCAAAACCAACAAGGTGCCCGTTTATCTTGAAACACGCCTCAACACCATTAACGACGGCAGCATAACCGTTACCGATAAAGACGGCAAAACATTTGACATTGCTTGTGATGATGTTATTATGTCGGTTGGTTATAACCCCACACCTATTGCTAAAAAGGGCGGCAAGGTTCACATTATTGGTGATGCCGCAAATGTTGGTAACCTTCGCACAGTTATTTGGGGTGCATGGGATGTATGTATGAAGCTTTAATATAATTCGTAATGCGTAATTCGTAATGCGTAATTATAGAACAACTCAACTAAATTTCGAAAGGAGAAATCCATTATGATATTAACACCTGAACAACAGGCAATTTTAAACGGCGAAAAAGGCGAAACCATGGCAAAGGTTATGAAAACCCTTGTTATGTATGGAGATGCTTTTGAAGCTGAAAAACTTGTGCCTATTACTTCAAAATACAACCACCTTGTAACTTCGTTTGGTTTAAAGGTTATGTCCCCTGTTTATGACCTTATGCAACAAATTTTAAACGCTGATGTAACTTCAAGCCAAAAATTTTCGGTTGACCCACGCCCAATAGATAAAAACGTGCCCGCAAACGTTTTGCAAAACCTTGTTTTTAACAAGTTTATGTACACAAAACAAGATTTTTATGAAAAACAACTTCAAAGTCTTGGACTTATTGATGAAAACGCTTTCACCTGCGCTTGTTATATGGATGAAGTTGGCAATAAACCTAAAAAGGATGATGTTTTAAGTTGGGCAGAATCTTCTGCGGTTGTTTATGCAAACTCGGTTTTAGGTGCGCGCTGCAACCGTAACAGCGGTATTTTAGATATTATGGGTTCGATTGTTGGTTATGTGCCATACTTTGGTTTATTGACCGATGAAGGCAGAAAAGCCACTTGGGTTGTAAAAATTGAAACCACCAAAAAGCCAGAAGCACAACTTTTGGGTTCGGCCATTGGTATGAAAGTTATGGAAGATGTGCCTTATGTAATTGGTCTTGATAAATGGCTTGGCAACGAACTTGACGATGCAGCTTGTACATATCTTAAAGATTTTGGTGCCGCTACCGCTTCAAACGGTGCTGTTGGTCTTTATCACATTGAAAACCTTACACCCGAAGCAAAAGAAAGCGGAAAAGACCTTATTGTTGCTGACGCTAAAGAATATATTATTGATGATGCCGAACTTGAAAGAGTAAAGGCAAGTTACCCGATAATGTGGAAAAACCCCGATGCAAAGCCAAAACTTTGCTTTATGGGTTGCCCACATATGAGCTTGGAACAGCTTAAAACCTGGACTGATAAGGTTGAAGCATCACTTAAAGAAAACGGCAACAAAAAGGTGCTTATACCAACCGTTTTCACTGCAGCCCCCAAGGTTTTAGAAGCATTTAACAAAACCGAATATGCTGCACGCCTTAAAGCAACAGGCGTTATTACATCTTACATTTGCCCACTTATGTATATGAATAACCCACTTTGCAAAACAATGCCTGTTATAACTTCGTCAAACAAACTTCGCACCTATACAAGTGCCCGTTATTACACCGACGACGAAATTTTAACCGCTATCACAAAGGGAGGTAAATAAAAATGAAAAAATTTAAAGGAAGAATTGTTACCCCCGGCACCGTTAGCGCTGAAGCCGTTGTCACAACCGAGGGATTTAACACATTGGCATCTTTTCAAATGGCTTTACAGTTTGGTGACAAGCAAGTAAAATGCGGCGACCAAAACAACGCCGACCTTTATGGTAAGCCACTTTTAAACAAGGCACTTTGTTTGCCACAAACAATTGGTTCAACCACAGGTGGTTTGGTGCTTTATTGCGCATGTGCCATGAAGAAAAACCCCGCTTGCATGCTTTTTGCAAACCATATTGATTCACTTGCAGCAGCAGGTGCTGTGCTTGCAGATGTTTGGGTTGACGATATTACAATGCCCGTTATTGACTGCCTTGGTGATGAATTTATAAACTTCGTAAAAGACGGTATGAAAATCACCATTGAAGAAGACGGAACAGTTGTTGTTGAAGATTAAACTAAAAAACGCGGTATTTCTACCGCGTTTTTTGTTTTTAAATTATAATTTGTACAATTACGCATTACGAATTACGCATTACGCATTTAATGAAACATCGTCTGAAAACCTTCAACCATTTCGCCTGCGGCTTTTAAAAGCTTTGCTCCGCCCTTTTCAATGTTTTTGTTGTCTTTCATCATCATTTTACCAACTGTAACAGCGGCAGCACCCGCAATCATACCGGCACCCATGCCCTTCATAAATGTCATAACTGAATTGTTTTGCATAAAAAGAACCTCCCTTTATGGCTATTATTCCCCATAAGTGTCTTTTTATTTTTCGTTTTTAATTTTAATTTTCAAAATCGTGTTTACAAAAAAGAAAATACATAGTATAATATTATATTATGAAAAAATTATTTATTATTTCACTCATCCCGCTTATGTTGCTCTGCGGATGTAAAAAAGAGCAACAGCCAACAACAAAAACAATACTTGACACCACCTATTCTATCACCGCCGAATGCGATGAAAAAGTTTTTGATGGTGCTTTTTTGCTTGGTGAAAAATACGAAAAGCTTTTATCACAAAACTATCCCGACAGCGAAATTTCTATGATAAATTCCCACGATACTATGGAATTATCAGCCGAAACAATAGAAATTTTAAAACTTGCTCTTAAATATTGTGAATTAACGGGTGGTAAATATGATATCACGCTTGAACCCGTTATAAACCTTTATGATTTTGAAAACCAAGTTTATCCAACAGTTAAAGATATAAAATCGGTGTCTTTCAAGGTTGGTTTTAACCGCATTGAAATTAACGAAAACCTTGTGGATTTGCACAACACCGATGTTAACCTTTCTTCAGCAAGATCGGGATATATTACCGATAAAATGGTTAAATATTTAAAAGAAAACAATGTTGAAAAAGCTGTTGTTGGTTTTGATAACGCCGTTTCGGTTTTTGGCCAAAAATATAATTTTGTTATTAAAAAACCACAATCAAACAAAACAAGGTTAACCATAAAAATTAAAGACACTTGTGCTGTTACAACCGGAATCTACGATAAATTCTTTGAAAAAGACGGGCTTGTTTATCACCACATTTTAAATTCGGCAAACGGTTACCCTGTTGAAAATAATTTAGCTTCGGTTACTGTTGTGGGCAAAAACACCGCAGAATGCCAAGTGCTTTCTTATGTTTGCTTAATTTTGGGTGAAGAATCCGCCCCCGCCTTTATTAACCAAATTTCTGATTATGAAGCCATTTTTATAAATAAAGATAATTCTGTTTTTGTGACAGACGGGCTTAAAATTAAAGGCAAAAAAATTGTTTACAAATAATATTAAAATTTTCAGTTTTTATTTGTTATAATATTTTAAACTTAACCAGCGAGGTATTAAAATGAGCTTGCTTACAGCACTTTTTGGCAATTACAGCCAAAAAGAACTTAAAAGAATTATGCCACTTCAAACAAAGGTTTTGGCTTTAGAAGAAGAATATAAGGCATTAACCGACGAAGAACTTCGTGCAAAAACAACCGAATTTAAAGAAAGACTTTCTTTAGGCGAAACACTTGATGATATTTTGCCCGAAGCATTTGCCGCTTGTCGTGAAGCGGGTGACCGTGTGCTTTCAATGCGCCACTTCCCCGTTCAAATTATTGGTGGTATTATTTTGCACCAAGGCCGTATTGCCGAAATGAAAACAGGTGAAGGTAAAACCTTGGTTGCAACATTGCCAGCTTACCTTAACGCACTTTCAGGCAAGGGTGTTCACATTGTAACTGTTAACGATTATCTTGCAAAGCGTGACAGCGAATGGATGGGCAAGCTTTATAAATTTATGGGTTTGACCGTTGGTCTTGTTACCCATGGTATGACCAAAGAACAAAAGCAAGAAGCATATAATGCAGATATTACCTATTGCACCAATAACGAACTTGGTTTTGATTATTTGCGTGATAATATGGTGCTTTATAAAGAACAAAAGGTTCAACGCGAGCATAACTTTGCCATTGTGGACGAAGTTGACTCAATTTTGGTGGACGAAGCCAGAACTCCCCTTATCATTTCGGGTCAAAGCGATAAATCGACCGACCTTTATGAGTCGGCAAACCGTTTTGCCCGTTCGCTTAAAATGTTTAAAATTAAGGAAATGGACGACAAAGCGTCTGACGAACAAATGGGTATTGAGGGCGATTATGTTGTTGATGAAAAGGCAAAAAGCGCCACCCTTACACCCGATGGTGTTAGAAAAGCTGAAGAATATTTTAAAATTGAAAACCTTAACGACAGCGAAAACATTGCCATCGCACACCACATAAACCAAGCCATTCGTGCACACGGTATTATGAAGCGTGATGTTGATTATGTTGTAAAAGACGGCGAAGTTATTATTGTTGATGAATTTACCGGCCGTTTAATGTATGGACGCCGTTATAATGAAGGTTTGCACCAAGCAATTGAAGCAAAAGAAGGCGTTAAGGTTGCCAAAGAATCTAAAACACTTGCAACCATAACTTTCCAAAACTTTTTCCGCCTTTATAATAAACTTTCGGGTATGACCGGTACCGCAATGACCGAAGAAGCCGAATTTCAAGAAATTTATAAGTTGGATGTTATTGAAATTCCAACCAACAAGCCCATTGCCCGTATTGACCAAAACGATGTGGTTTATAAAACCGAAAAAGCAAAGTTTATGGCCGTTATTGACAAGATTATCGACTGTCACCAAAAGGGTCAACCTGTGCTTGTGGGTACTATTACCATTGAAAAATCCGAACTTTTGTCGGCGCTTCTTAAAAAGCGTGGCATTCAGCACAATGTTTTAAATGCAAAACACCACGAAAAAGAAGCCGAAATTATTGCCCAAGCAGGTAAACTTGGCGCTGTTACCATTGCCACCAATATGGCAGGTCGTGGTACCGACATTATGCTTGGCGGTAATGCCGAATATTTGGCAAAATCAGCCCTTAGACATGACGGTTTAAGTGAAGAAATGATTATTGAAGCCACCGGCTTTGCTGAAACACAAGACCCTGAAATTTTAGCAGCCCGTGCAAAATATCGTGAATATTATAACCACTTTAAAGCCGAAATTGCACCCGAAGCCGAAGCTGTAAGACAAGCAGGCGGTTTGTGCATTATTGGCACCGAACGCCACGATTCACGCCGTATTGATAACCAGCTTCGTGGTCGTGCAGGTCGTCAGGGTGATAACGGTGAAACACATTTTTTTGTGTCGCTTGAAGATGATTTAATGCGCCTTTTCGGTGGCGAAAGAATTTCAATGCTTATGGACACTATGCGTGTTGATGAAGACCTTCCGCTTGAAAGCGCAATGCTTTCAAAAACTATTGAAGGCGCCCAAAAGAAGAAAGAAGGCATTAACTTTGCCATTCGTAAAAACACCCTTCAATACGACGATGTTATGAACAAACAGCGTGAACTCATTTACACCCAACGCAACAAGGTGCTTGACGGCGAAAACATTAAATCAACCGTGTTTAATATGGTTGAAGAAACCATTCAAGTTTATTGTGATTTGTTCCTTTCTGCCCCCATTCGTGACGATTGGGATTTAAAAGGTCTTCGTGAACACTTTATGGGTTGGCTTACCACCCCAAGTGATTTTAACTATACCGCGGCCGAGCTTTCAAACACCGACAAATATGAAATTGTTGAAATGCTTAAAGACCGTGCAAAAACCATTTACGAAACCCGTGAAAAAGAACTTGGCGAAGATTTAATGCGTGAAGTTGAGCGTGTAATGCTTCTTCGTTCGGTTGACACCAACTGGATGGACCATATTGACGCTATGGACCAATTACGCCACGGTATTGGGCTTCGTGCTTATGGTCAGCACGACCCTGTTGTTGAATATCGCAACGACAGTTATGATATGTTTGAAGCAATGACAAATTCCATTCGTGAACAAACTGCAAAACTTGTTATGACTGTTCGTGTGCGCCAAGACGATGAAGTTAAGCGTGAAAAGGTGGCTGAAGAAACTTCGGCAGGTGACAAACCACTAACCGTAAAAGGTAAAGGCGCCGTTGGTAAAAACGCCCTTTGCCCATGTGGAAGCGGCAAAAAATATAAACGCTGCTGCGGAAAAGATATTGACTAAAATAAAACCCTTGAGAAATTTCTCAAGGGTTTTGTTATTTTTAAAAATCATTTTTCATAAAATTATAAGAGGTGATTTTATGGATAATGAAATGTTAGAAAAATACAAGGCCGAAATGCTTAAAATGTATGAAAAAGCAAAGAAAAATGGCGATTATATCCCCGTTCAAGCCACAAATGAAACAAATATTCAACCACCACAAAACACACAAACAGGCGGACTTTTGGGTGTTGTAACTTCTTTTAGGTCGCTTTATCCCGTCGAAAATGCAAAAATTACGGTTTTTTCGGGGAATGTTGATGATATGAAAATAATTGACACCGATTTTACCGACCGCAGTGGCAGAACAAAGGTGTTTTCACTTTCTGCACCGGATAAAAACCTTTCAATGTCGCCCGATTTAGCCGAAACACCATATTCACTTTATAATATGATGGTTGAGGCCGACGGTTTTTTAAAAAATATTCATTTAAATATCCCTGTTTTCAGCGGCATAACTTCTATTCAGCGGTCAGATTTAATCTTGTCGGAAGACAGAATAGATAAAACACCCCAAATTTTTGATGAATCACAAAAATATAATTTATAAGGTGATGCTATGCCGGAAATTATAACACCAGTTATACCCGAAAATATAACGGTTCATTTGGGTGTGCCAACCGCCAACGCCCAAAATGTGACCGTGCCTTTTACCGATTACATAAAAAATGTTGCTTCAAGCGAAATTTACCCAACCTGGCCCGAAAGCGCATTAAGAGCCAATATTTATGCTATTATTTCTTTTGTTTTAAACCGAATTTATACCGAATGGTACCCGTCAAAGGGGTATGATTTTGATATTACAAACACCACCCAATTTGACCAAGCATTTGTGCCTGACCGTGAAATTTTTGAAAACATAAGCCAAATTGTTGATGAAATTTTTAACGATTATGTTATAAGGCAAGGCAATGTGGAACCGCTTTTCACCACCTTTTGCAATGGCACAACTTCAACCTGCAGCGGTCTTTCACAATGGGGCACAGTAAATTTGGCCGAACAAGGCCGAACACCTTTTCAGATTTTGCAAAATTATTATGGCAACAACATTGGCATTGTTGAAAATGCCCCCGTTAGTGACAATATTGAAAGTTACCCGGGTGTGCCTTTAAGAATTGGTGATGCCGGTAATAATGTTGATATTATTCAAACCCAACTTAACCGAATTGCAAGAAATTACCCCGCAATACCAAAAATAACCGACGCCGAAGGTGTTTTTGGTGTTTCAACCGAAAACGCCGTGCGTGAATTTCAAAAAATATTCAATTTATCCCAAACGGGTGTGGTTGATAAATCGACATGGTACAAAATTAAACAATATTATAACGGTGTTAAAGGTCTTGCCGAACTTTCAAGCGAAGGCATTTCAATAAGCGAAGCCGCAGTGCCCTTTACCGATGAATTAAGTGAAGGTATAAGCGGTATTCCCGTTACCACTTTGCAATATTATTTATCAATTTTAGCATATTTTAACGGTGCGTTATCCCCTGTTGTAAGAAGCGGTTATTATGGCCCCGAAACCGTACAAGCGGTTGAACGGTTTCAACGGTTTTATAATTTGCCTGTAACAGGTGTTGTTGACCAAAACACCTGGAATGTAATTTCCGGGGCATATATCGACACCGTTTCAGCCCTGCCAAGCGGTTATTCGGGCGAAAATGCAAAATTATACCCGGGTTATTTTTTAACCCGTGGTTTAAGAAACGATGATGTAAAAGATTTGCAAACATATATCGATTTAATTGGTCAAAACATAAACGAAATACCCACACTTCCGCAAACGGGCTTTTATGGCGAACAAACCGAAAACGCTGTTAGAATTTTTCAACGCCTTTTCGGAATTACCGAATCGGGCGCGGTGGGACCTGTAACTTGGGCAACCATTGCACAACAATATGATTATTTTATAAACCAATAGGTATTGATTTTTTAAAATTGGGGTAGTATAATTTAGTACAGTATTTTAAAGCATTGGAGATTTTTAAAAATGGCAGAACAAAAAAGTAATTGCAGTGGTAATTGCAGCAGTTGTGGACAAAATTGCAGTTCTAAAAACGAACCACAAAGCTTATTAGCCCCAACCGCTGAATTTAACAACATTAAACACGTTATCGGTGTTGTAAGCGGTAAGGGTGGCGTTGGTAAATCAATGGTTACCTCTTCCCTTGCAGTTTTAATGAATAAAATGGGTTATAAGGTTGGTATTTTAGATGCCGACATTACAGGCCCGTCTATTCCAAAATCATTCGGCATAAATTCAAAGGTTTACCAAAACGAGCTTGGCATTTTACCGGCCGAAACCGAAAACGGTATTAAAATTATGTCTATAAACCTTCTTTTAGAAGACAAAGAAGCCCCTGTTTTATGGCGTGGCCCAGTTATTGCGGGCGCTGTTAAACAGTTTTGGCAAGATGTTGTTTGGGGCGATTTAGATTATTTATTCGTTGACTGTCCCCCGGGTACCGGCGATGTTCCGCTTACCGTTTTTCAAAGTTTGCCGCTTGATGGTGTTGTTATTGTTACTTCACCGCAGGACTTGGTTTCAATGATTGTTAAAAAGGCCTATAACATGGCAAATATGATGAATGTACCCGTTTTGGGCATTATTGAAAATATGAGCAGCGTTATTTGCCCCGAATGCAAAAAAGAATTTAAAATTTTTGGCAGCGGCAGCGAAACCGTTGCAGACGAAATTGGTGTTGAACTTCTTGGCAAAATGCCAATTGATGTAACCTTGGCACAACTTGTTGATAACGGCTGTTTTGAAAAGTATGATAACGTTTATTTAAAACCCGCCGCAGAAAAAATTAACAATAAAATAAACAAATAAAAAAAGCGACCTTTATGCGTTGTGTCCTCACGGATACAACGCATATTTTGTTGTTTCATGTTGTGCTCGTGCCACCATTGTGATATAATAAATTAAAGGTGGTGATGATTTGGAACACAAAGAATACATAAATATACATGAGGACTCAACTACTGCTATTCTATTTATTCATGGAATTGTCGGAACTCCAAATCATTTTAATGATTTCATACCTTTAATACCAAAAACGTTTTCGGTATATAACATGCTTTTAGATGGTCATGGAAAAGGTGTTAAAGATTTTTCAAAAACATCAATGGAAAAGTGGAAAATTCAAGTTGCTTCCGTTGTTGAAAAATTATCTGCAACCCACGAAAAAATATATATAGTTGCTCACTCTTTAGGAACGCTCTTGGCGATTGAACAAGCGATTAAAAATAAAACGGTTTGCAAATTGTTTTTACTCGCAGTTCCGTTAAGCTTAGCGATAAAGCCTAAAATGCCAATTAATTCTTTGAAAGTTTATTTTGATAAAATTAGTTCCTATGATTATGAAGCACTAGCGGCAAAAAAATGTTATGGTATTGGGAAAGATAAAAACCCTTTCAACTACATTGGATGGATACCAAGATTTTTAGAATTGTTTGCAAAAATCAGACAAACTCGAAAAACAATAAGCATATTGCATACACCTTGTTGGGTATATCAATCCTTAAAAGATGAAATGGTCTCTAAAAAGAGTGAAAAATATTTAAAGCAAAATCCATGCATTACGACAAACACGCTTAAACATTCGGGGCATTATTATTACGATAAAGCGGATTGGAATTATTTGATAACCGAATTTACTAAAATGGTTAATGAAGAATTGAATTAAATCAATTGGTTTTGAGTCGGTTAAAGGGTTTTAGGTTCCCCTAACAAGTGGAAAATGCGATATACATTTTCCCTGCTTGTTACGGTATAAGACAAATATTAAACGGATGTGTAGAATTTCTGCACATCCGTTTTACTATCTTAAGAGAAAATATTTTAATGGTGATATTGTGAGACAGGTCTCACAGTTATATTTTTGATAAATCAAAAGTGATATTGAAACCTTTCGGTTTCAGTGGTATTTTATTCGCCCTAAAACTGTCGAAGGCAATAACACTTGTCGTAAGACAAACATAACTGCGAAGCAATATCACTCGCCGCAAGGCGAATAAAACTGGCGTTGTATCCTTACGGGTACAACGCCTAAAGGTCGCTTTTAATTTTTATGTTATTCTAAACCTTGTTGTTTTTTTATAATTTTTTCAATTACAGCACGGTTTGACTTCATTCTAACAAAATTGATAATAAAGAATATTGGAGAAACCGCACCTAAAATTACCGAAAAAACCAACATACCAACATTTCCACAACGATTATATGCAATTGATAAATTTGTATAAACGGTGTTTAAATATTGTGGAATTTTTTGAGCCGCTTTTTTGCTGACAATTCCCAAACCCAAAAACATTCCGCCTAAGATAACAGCATATAAAAAACTAATTCCTGTTATTAAGCCACCGTCTAAACTTTCACCTTCAGCTGCAATACCTATTCCTATAAGAAAAATGGTCATAAATAAAGCTGTATAAATTATACCCATAATAATTAAAATTTTAGAAGTAATGCTCCACGCTTTAAGTTCCCAACGAAGAAGCTTGTGGGTGTTATCAAGAAATTCTTGCTCTTCCTTATCAAATTTCTCGTTTTGAACCTGATTTTCTACATAAACCATAGCAGTTTCGTTTTGCTGTGCGACAACTTGGGAGATTTCTTTTTTTACAGGTGCTCCGCAAGCGGTACAAAAAGCTGTGCCTTCGTTTATTTCTTTCCCACATTTAACACAATAACTCATAATTTTATTTTCCCCTTTATATTTTACAATTTAATATTAGCATATATTTTTAAAAATTTCAATAATTTAGATTTTTTAAAAAAGGTGAAAACGTTTTTAAATTGAGTTATTTTTTAAAAATACTTATTTTATTTCAAATGCATAATCAAAAAAATAAATTTTTCCGTCTTCAACCGCTATTGCACGGCGGGTGTCACCGTATTCGGTGGCTCTTATATTTTCATAAGCAATGCAAACGCTTAAAAAACCAAAAACTATGCAACAAGTTACAACAAACGAAATGTAAAATTTTCTTAAACTGTTTTTCATTTTAAAAATTCTCCTATTTTAATGTGTTAAGTAAGCTTACAAGCGAATTTCCCACAAGTTCGGCCGAATATTTTGCTTCGTAAATAGAATTCATTTCGGTGCCGAATTCGATAAGCATTGACCCTGTTGTAAGCGACTGATTATAATTTTTTGATGCAAGCACAAGCGGTCGGGCAAGGGTTGGGTATTTGGCTTCAATGGTTTGCTGAAGTTTAAGCGCCAATTTTAAATTTTCTTGCCAATTTGGGTGGTTTTTAATGCTACCGCTTTGACTTCCCATTACAAGCATTACCTGTGCCGCTTTTTTGCCGTTTATTTTGGTAACCAATTTTGCTTTATCATTGCCCGAAACGGTTACAGAATCACGGTGCAAATCTAACACAATTTTAATGCTTTTATATTTGCTTAAATAATCGTTTACGGTTTTGGCACTTCGGGTATAACTGCCGGTATATTGCGGGTAATCGTGCTGGGTTTTGTCGTGCAATGTTTTTATGCCCGCATCGTTTAATTTTTTAGCAATTATTTCACCAACCATAACCATATTTTTGCTATTATCGGTTGTGCGTGCATTATCTTTATCGGTATAGGTTTTTTTATCTTCTGATAAAAAAGTTTCGGTGGTGTGGGTGTGCATTATAAGCACCTGTGGCTGATTGTTTTTTTCTATTTTAAACTTTAAATTTGAAGTTAAAAGATTTTTGATATTTATTGATAAACCACTACTGTTTTTCATATATACACCGCTGTATGAAAGGGGGGCGGTATAGGGTGAAATATATTTTTCTATAACATTTCCCTTTACATTTTGGGCACTTGTTTGCACTGAATTTACACTGCTGTTTTGACTTGTATTAGAAGTAATATTTTGCAAATTTTCTTTAATTTCGGTGGTTTGATTTTGTGGTTTTTCATCTTCTTTTTGGGTTTCAAAAACCATTAAATTATCGGAAAAACCAAGTGAAAAAACATCATTTTTAACCTCAATTTTTTGCGAAATTGTGTTATAAAATGCCCCTAAAATTAGCAAAAAACACACTATATAACAGGTTAAAATTCTTATAATCGCCCACCGTTTTTGCATACTATCACCTCTTTAAATTTTATTCGAAAAGGCGGTTTTTTATACCAATTCCGATATAATTTCACGGTCAAGTTTTGGTTGCAAAAACATATTTATATTTAACGCCAAAAAGTCACTTATTTTGTCGGTAAAAAGGTCGCAATCCTTTGGGGTTACAATTAAATTTTCGCTATATTCTATAACGGTTGGAACACCTATTGCTATAACATTTACACCAAGTGTTTTTTGGCTTATTTCCTGCCGTTTATTTTTAACGCCAGACCCCGGTGAAATGCCGCTATCGGTAAGCTGAATTGTTTTAAAAAGTCGGCTTTCATCTTTTGCACAAAGTGCATCAATTACAATAACTGTATCGGCTTTTGTTTGAGTTATAATTCCCTTTAAAATTTCCATTACTTCAATGCCTGTTTTACCCAAAACATTTGGGACAATAACCGACACATTTTGAAGTCCAAAAAGCCCGATACTTTCGGCAAATTCGCCCATTATATGCCGTGTTGCCAAAATTTTTTCTGCAGTTTTTACCCCAACTGAATCGGCGGTTATTTCACGGTTACCAAGCCCCACAACAAGTGTATTTTTGTTTTCTTTTAAAAGGGTTTTCATTGCCTTTTCAAACTGTTTTTCAAGCACTTCAAAATCGGTTATTTTTTGTAAATCACAAAATGAAAGGGTTATATATTTCCCCACATTTTTATTTTGTTTTTTTGTTTCTTTAATTTCGGCAAAACTAAATTCAAAATCCCCTTCTTTTTCGGTGTAAAATCCATCACTTTCACTTATTTTTTCAGTTTCTAAAGCAAGGTCTGTTCTTATCCCCATAATCTACCTCTTTTTGTTAAAAATTCTTGCAAAATTAAATACTATATGTTATACTAATATAAATATATAATATTATAATATAAAGGAAGGTTTAAAAATGTCATTAAGTCCGTTAGAAACCGTTTGGGCGGCCATTTGCGATGAACTTAAAAAATCAATTTCAGATGTTACCTTTAATTGTTTTTTTAAAGACCTTGTCCCCGTTTTTATGAGTGATGGCGAATTTACAATTTCTATAAACGACCAACACATAAAAGGCCTTATTGAAAATAACTATTCTGAAAAATTGAATGCTGCAATTAAAACTATAATTGGTCTTGATATGGTTGCACGAATTGTTGTTGATGAAGATGAAGAAGTTATCTTAAAAGCCGAACAACAAAGCGAAGGTCTTTCTTTTGAAGATTTTTTCACCTTCCAAAACTTTATTGTTGGTTCTACAAACCGTTTTGCACACGCTGCGGCACTTGCCGTTGCTGAAGCACAAATTCCGCAACCAACCTTTAACCCGCTTGTAATTTATGGCCCGTCAGGTGTTGGTAAAACACACTTAATGCTTGCAATTAAAAACCACATTAAAAACAAATATCCCCACAAGATTGTTGAATTTGTCCGTGGTGAAGAATTTACAAATCAATTCATTCAGGCATTAAACCAAGGCAAGCTTGGTCTTCCTTTAATTGAAGAATTTAGAAATAAATATCGCAATGTTGATGTTTTACTTCTTGACGATATTCACTTTATCGCCGGTAAAGAAACCACACAGGAAGAATTTTTCAACACCTTTAATGCCCTTTATCAAAACGGTAAACAAATTGTTGTTACACTTGACCGCCCCGTTAAAGAAATTAAAACCCTTGACGAGCGTATCCGCAGCCGTTTGGAAGGCGGATTTTATGGTGACATTACCCCACCCGATTTTGAAACAAGGGTTGGTATTGTAAATAAAAAAGCCGAACAAAGCGGTATAAATATTGATGAATCTATTGTTTATTACATTGCCGAACATATTAAATCTAACACCCGCCAGCTTGAAGGCGTTGTTAAAAAACTTGAGGCATATATAAACATTCAAAACAAGGTTCCAACCGTGGCGGTTGTACAAACTTTTATTAGGGACATTATTTCAGACGATAAACCCGAACCTATACAAATTGATAACATTATTGTTGAAGTTGCCCACACATATAATGTGTCGGAAGCTGACATTTTATCAAACAGGCGTACCGCTTCACTTGCTCTTGCAAGACAGGTTGCAATGTATATCGCACGCGAAACAACCGACCTTTCATATAAAGCCATTGGTGAAAGCTTTGGTAAAGACCATACAACCGTGCTTTACAATGTAAATCGTATTGAAGAATTTTTAAAGGACAAGCCATATCAAAAAGAACTTGTTGAAGATATTATTAAAAATTTAAGAAACAATGCCAGGGGCAGTTATTAACATTTTTAATGTTAATTAAAGTTAGTAAGTATTTTATAAGTGTTTATAACTTTTTTTAAGGTTTTTTATCAACAAATTATCAAATTTTTAATTAACCTAAAAAACCTTTTAATAATGCAGTGTGGGACAAGTTATCCACCGTTTTAACATGCATTATTACTACTGTTATTTTAAAACTCTTTTAAGGGAGAAATTTTTTATGAAATTTATTGTTGAACGCGCAAAACTTTTAGAAACAGTTTTAAAACTTCAAAGCGTTGTTGGAAGTAAAACTTCTATGCCGGTGCTTGAAGGTATTTTAATTTCAGCCGAACAAGGAAAAATTACTTTAATTGCTTATAATCTTGAAATGGGTATTAAAAAAGAAATTTATGCCAAATGTGAAGAAACAGGTGATATTGTAATCCCTGCAAAACTTTTGGCAGATATTTTAAGAAAAATGAGCGATATGCAGGTTGAAATTTCGGCCGACAGCAAATTAAACTGCAATATTAAATGTGGTGAAGCTACCTTTGATATTATGGGTATGGCCGCAACCGATTTTCCTGAAATACCCACTGTTTCAAGTGAAAACAGCTTTAAGGTTGACGGTAAGGTTTTTGCTTCTCTTAAAAAAGGTACTGCCTTTGCTGCAGCACAAAATGAAGGCGCAAAACCAATTCTTACAGGTATTAATATTTCCTTAAACGATGGTTTTATTCAATTTGTTGCTATTGACGGTTATCGTTTAGCTATTAAAAAAGAAAAAATTGAAAACCAAAACAATTTTGAATTTACTGTTACAAGCAAAGCACTTAATGAAGTTGTAAAACTTATTGATGACGAAAGTGAAGATATTGAAATAAATGTTTCTAACCGTCTTATTGGTTTTTATATTAATGGTTATACCTTTATTTCACGCCTTTTAGAAGGTGATTTTGTAAATTATCAAAAAACTATCCCTGCTGAAAATAAGCAAAGGGTTGTTGTAAACACACGTGACTTAATAAACACTATTGAACGTGTATCACTTCTTATTAGCGAATCTTTCACAACACCAATTCGTTGCTATTTTAATGAACTTAATGTTGTTTTCACCTGTGCTACATCTGTTGGTCGCGCAACAGAAACCTTTAATTTAAAACTTGAAGGTGAAAATTTTGAAATTGGTCTTAACAGCCATTATCTTTTAGATGTTTTAAAGGCAATTGAAGACGAACAAACAGAAATTTTATTTAATGGTCCAAATGCAGGTGTTTTATTCTTACCTGTAAATGATGACAACTTTAAATATATGATAATGCCTATGAGGTTGAAATAATGAATTTTGAAAAAATTTCTATAAAAGAAGATTTTATTCGCCTTGATAGCGCTATGAAACTTGCAAATTTGGTTTCTACCGGCGGTCATGCAAAAATTGTTATTCAAGACGGCGAAGTTTTGGTTAATAATCAAGTTTGCACAATGCGTGGCAAAAAGCTTTATAAAGGCGATAAGGTAGAATTTGACGGCCAAGGTTTTGAAATTGTATGAAAATTTTAAGTTTAAGCTTAAAAAGTTTTAGAAACTTAAATGAAATTGAAATTTTACCTTGCAGTGAAACAAATGTAATTTGTGGTGAAAACGCCCAGGGCAAAACAAATATTATTGAAGGTATTTGGCTTTTTACAGGGGCTAAAAGTTTTAGAACAAACAAAGACAGTGATTTTTTGCAGTTTTCAAAACAAAAAGCCACCATAAACCTTAAATTTTTAAGTGAAGGTGTTGAAAACGAGGCCGAAATCACTATAACCGACAAACGCCGTGTGGTGCTTAATCAAAATAAATTAAGTTCACCATCCTTAATGGCGGGAAAATTTAATGCGGTTATTTTTTCACCAACTGATTTAAAGCTTGTTTCTGACGGGCCTGCAGTAAGACGGCGTTTTTTAGATACTGCAATTGGTCAAATTTTTCCAAATTATATAAATATTTTAAAAGATTATGCCCGTGCGGTTGCACAGCGTAATAAGGTAATTAAAGATTTTAAGTATGACAGCACACTTTCAATAATGCTTGATGTTTTTGAAGGAGAAATAGCTGATTTAGGCGAAAAAATCACAAAATACCGAAAAAAATATATTGAAATGCTTAACGAATTTTTACCAAAAATTCACAGCGGTATTTCGGCGGGAAAAGAAACTCTTGAAACCAGGTATATTTATTCTTTTAGCGGTGATTTTTTAGAAGAACTTAAAAAAAGCCGACAGGAAGATATGTACACGGGTGTTACTTCAATTGGTCCCCATCGTGATGATATTGATTTTAAAATAAATGGCATTTCGGCCAGAAAGTTTGGTTCGCAAGGGCAAAAACGCAGTGTTGCTTTGGCAGTAAAACTTGCCGAAGCCGAAGTTATTAACAAAAATGTTGGCGAATGGCCCGTAATTTTGCTTGATGATGTTATGAGCGAGCTTGATGTAACCCGTCAAAATTACATTTTAAATCACATAAAAGGTATGCAGTCATTTATAACCTGTTGTGACGACCAAAATGTTAAGTGCTTACAAATGGGTAAAAAATTTATTATTAATAATGGGTGTGTGCTTTAATGTATGTGCATTTAGGTAATGAAACGGTTGTTAAAGAAGATGAAATAATTGGTATTTTTGATATTGAAACCACCACCGTTTCGCAAAAAACACGCATTTTTTTAGAAAAAGCCGAAAAAAACAAAATTGTTAAAAATGTAAGCTATGCATTGCCAAAATCATTTATTGTTACAAACAACAAAAAAGAAAACAGCGTCTATATTTCGCAAATTTCACCTTTAACGCTGCAAAAAAGGTCAAATATTTTATAAAAAATATTAAAGCTTTGAAAGGAAGTTTTTAATGAATAACGAAATTACAACACCTGTAACCGAAAATTATGACGAAAATTCCATACAGGTATTGGAAGGTCTTGAAGCGGTAAGAATACGCCCCGGTATGTACATTGGTTCTACCGGTGAACGCGGTTTACACCATTTGGTGTATGAAATTGTTGATAACTCTATCGACGAAGCGTTGGCGGGTTATTGCACAAAGATTGAAGTTGAAATACTTGATGATGGTATTATCCGTGTTACTGACAATGGCCGTGGTATTCCTGTTGGTATTAACCCACAAAAAGGTATTCCTACTGTTACTGTTGTATTTACTATCTTGCATGCGGGCGGTAAATTTGGCGGTGGCGGATATAAAGTATCTGGTGGTCTTCACGGTGTTGGTGCCAGCGTTGTTAATGCACTTTCAAACTGGCTTGAAGTTGAAGTTAAGGATGGTAAAAATATCTACAAACAACGCTATGAAAAGGGTAATATTGTAACCGATTTAACTGTTATTGGTGAAACAACCGAAACAGGTACTACCGTTACCTTTAAGCCCGACCCCACAATTTTTACCGACACCACAACATATGATTATGATATTTTGCTTAACCGCTTGCGTGAACAGGCATTTTTGAATGCAGGTATTCGTGTTGTTTTATCTGATAAGCGTACAGATGACGCAATTTCAACAAAAGGTAAGAGCGATGACCTTTGCTTTGAAGGTGGTATTAAATCTTATGTTGAATATTTGCTTAAAGGTATTAAAAAAGAAAGTTTAATCAACGATGTTGTTTACCTTTCAGGCAATAAGAAGGATGAAACCGCTGAAATTGCGCTTTTATGGTCAACTGCTTATGATAACAAGGTTTTATCTTTTGCAAATACTTTGCATACCATTGATGGTGGTACACACGAACAGGCATTTAAGCAAACTGTTACCCGTGTTGTAAACAAATATGCACACGATTTTAAAAAGCTTAAGGAATCTTCTGACAATCTTAAAGCCGATGATATTATGGAAGGTTTGGTTGCAGTTGTTTCGGTTAAGCTTGCCGATGCACAGTTTGAAAGCCAAACTAAAGCTAAGCTTGGTAATACATCTGTTGGTCAATTAGTGCGCGATATTGTTAACGACCAACTTTATAAATTCCTTGAAGAAAACCCTGCTGATGCAAAAATTGTTATTGATAAAGCAATTGCTGCATCTAATGCGCGTGAAGCAGCACAAAAAGCCCGTGAAGCATCACGAAACAAGGCAGGTATTGGCAGCAAAACAAGAATGCCTGAAAAACTTAAGGACTGTATTTCACACGACCCCACCAAAACCGAAATTTACATTGTCGAAGGTGATTCGGCAGGTGGTTCGGCTGTGGAAGGCAGAAACAGTACATATCAGGCAATTTTACCACTTTGGGGTAAAATGCTTAACGTTGAAAAAGCAAGAGAAGATAAAGTTTATGGTAATGACAAGTTAACACCTGTTATTACCGCTTTAGGTGCAGGTATTGGTGAAAACTTTGATATTAACAAGCTTCGTTATGATAAAATTGTCATTATGGCCGATGCCGACGTTGACGGTAGCCATATCAGAACACTTTTATTAACATTTTTCTTCCGTTATATGCCCGAACTTATTGAAACAGGCCACATTTATTTGGCACAACCCCCTCTTTATCGTATTTCAAAGGGTAAACAACATTTTGATGTATTTACTGATGAAGAAAAGGTTGCAAAAATTGAAGAACTTGGCAACGCAAACATAAGTGTTCAAAGATATAAAGGTCTTGGTGAAATGGACCCTGAAGAATTGTGGGAAACCACCCTTGACCCTGAAAGAAGAACATTTTTACGCGTTACTATGGCAGATGCTGCCTTAGCGGATGAAACCTTTACTATCTTAATGGGTGAAGAGGTTGAACCTCGCCGCAAATTTATTGAAGAAAACGCAATTTATGCGACGGATTTGGATATTTAAGGAAAGGAGAAAGTTAAATGGCAAAACAAGAATTAGTTTATTGGCCCGAAAGCTCAGAAACAAACATTATACCTGTTGAAATTACTGATGAAGTAAAACAAAGTATGCTTCAATATTCAATGTCTGTACTTGTGGGCCGTGCATTACCTGATGTTCGTGACGGTCTTAAGCCCGTTCACCGCCGTATTCTTTACACAATGTATGAAAACGGACTTTCGCCCGACGGTAAAACCCGTAAGTGCGCCGATACAGTAGGTTCGGTGCTCGGTCGTTATCATCCCCACGGTGATGCTTCTGTTTATGATGCTATGGTTCGTATGG
>JAZKYB010000244.1:0-5853 GCA_045611905.1 Acutalibacteraceae bacterium
CCCGACAACAGTAATGAATTTTTAAATATTGATAGCCGAATTTTACTTCGCAAGGTTATATCGCTTTTAAAGGAAAAGGGATATACAGTTTCTAATATTGATGCAACAGTTGTTGCACAAAAGCCAAAAATGGCTGAATATATTGAAAAAATGCGCCAAAACATTGCAGATGACTGTGGTGTTTTAGTTGATAAAATCAATGTAAAGGCCACCACTGAAGAAGGGCTTGGCTTTACGGGTGAACTGCTTGGAATTTCTGCACATGCAGTTTGCATAATAACACAAGAATAAAAAAATAAAGCTTGTCATATCTTTAAAATAAGAGGGGATATGATGAAGCTTTATTTTATCTTTACCAAAAAGGGTTTAGCGGTTATTTTTATTTTTGTTGTTATGCTTTTGTTAATTATAGGGCAATTTTCAACCCTTAATTTAAATTATATTGATGGTTCAACAAATCAAAAACGCATAGAATATTTTTTGTCTGTGGGTCTTGATGTAAACGAAACTGCCGTTTTGCAAAAGCAAACCCTAATACCGCAAAAACTTTCGGGTGCTTTTTTGGAATATAGCAATATTTTAAAAGAATCGGGCTTTAATATTTCAGATTATTGCGGTATGGAAGCAACATATTATTGCTATTCTTTAAAAAACGACCCACAAAAAAGCGTTAATATATTGGTGGTGCAGGATAAAATTATTGCGGCTGACATCACCGATAATTTAAATGGTGAAATTACTTCTTTAAAAAAGGAAAAATGAATGAAACAGGAACGATTAGACAAAATAATAGCAACACAGTTTAATGTGTCACGAAGGGATGCACGAATTGCAATACGCCGTGGAAAAGTTAGGGTGCAGGGCAAAATTGTGCGTGATTTTGGGTTACTTACTGATGTTAATGCCGAAATTTCGTTTGATGGACAGGCACTGAATTATAAAGAGCATATTTATATACTTATGAACAAGCCCAAGGGAGTTTTGTCAGCAAGCAGTGACAAAAACAAGAAAACAGTTGTTGATTTGGTGCCCGAAAATTTGCGCCGACAGGGGCTTTTTCCTGTTGGTCGGCTTGATAAGGACACAACAGGGTTTTTAATCATTACCGATGATGGCGACTTTGCCCACAAGGCAATATCCCCAAAATATGAAGTTTATAAAACCTATATTGTTCAGTTGGATGGTAATTTAACCGACGATATGATAACTTCCTTTGCAGATGGCATTGTTCTGGCTGATGGCACAAAATGCCGAAAGGCGATTCTTGAAATTTTGGCAGAAAATATCGCAAGGGTTAAAATTTGCGAAGGCAAATATCACCAAATTAAAAGAATGTTTGGTGTTGTGGGGCTTGGTGTTAATGAATTAAAGCGTGAATCGGTTGGTGCACTTTCACTTCCAAGGGGTTTATGTGAGGGCGAATGTATAGAACTTTCGACCGAAGAAATTGAGCGAATTTTCACAAATTGTTAATAATAGGTGGCGAAATAACCAAAAAACAAAACATAACATTGGCTACATTTTGCATAGAAATATCCGCCAAGTTTTGCTATAATATCATTGTACTATCGGGGAAATGTGACTCCCCAAAAATTTTAATCACAGGAGAATTGTACTATGGCAAGTTTATCACTTCGTAATGTTTACAAAAAGTATCCCGGCGGTGTAGTTGCTGTAACCGATTTCAATCTTGAAATTAAGGACAAGGAATTTATCATTCTCGTTGGTCCTTCAGGTTGCGGTAAATCCACCACTTTAAGAATGGTTGCAGGCCTTGAAGAAATTTCAGAAGGTGAAGTTTACATTGGCGACCGCCTTGTTAACGACGTTGCACCTAAAGACCGCGATATCGCAATGGTTTTCCAAAACTATGCACTTTATCCTCACATGACCGTGTTTGATAACATGGCATTTGGTCTTAAGCTTCGTAAAACTCCACGCGATGAAATCAAACGTCGCGTAGAAGAAGCTGCTCGCATTCTTGATATTGAACACCTTCTTGAACGTAAACCTAAGGCATTGTCCGGTGGTCAGCGTCAACGTGTTGCTTTGGGTCGTGCTATCGTTCGTGAACCTAAGGTATTCTTACTTGACGAACCTCTCTCAAACTTGGACGCTAAGCTTCGTGCACAAATGCGTACCGAAATTTCAAAACTTCACCAACGCTTGGGTACAACCTTTATTTACGTAACCCACGACCAAACCGAAGCTATGACAATGGGTACCAGAATCGTAGTTATGAAGAGCGGTCTTATTCAACAGGTTGATACTCCTCAAAACCTTTATCTCTATCCTTGCAATCTCTTCGTTGCTGGCTTCATTGGTTCTCCTCAAATGAACTTTATCGAAGCTAAACTTCTTAAAGAAGGCAATGACTTCTTTGTAGAATATGGCACTGAAGATACCAAAACTCGTGCAGGTGTTAAGTTTAAGATTAAGCTTCCTGCTGAAAAGAATAAGGATAACCGCCTTGAAGAATATGTTGGCAAGGAAGTTATTATGGGTATCCGTCCTGAAAACGTTCACAACGAACCCGAACTTATCGAAGCAAACAAAGATGGTATCGTTGAAGCTAACGTTGAAGTTACTGAACTTATGGGTGCTGAAACCTATCTTTACATGGATAGTGAAGAACAAAAAATCACCGCTCGTGTTGCTCCTACCAACACTGCTAAGCCCGGTGACAAAATTCAAATTGCTTTCGAACCTAAGAAGATTCACCTCTTCGACAAGGATACCGAAATTACAATTTGCAACTAATATTCATAAAATTAAAGCCGAGTGTCCAAATGGGCACTCGGCATTTTTTATTTAAATTATAAAATTTCTTTAAGTTGTTCCAAACTTTCAATTTCATAAGTGGGTTTATATTTACCACTTTGCTTTTGCGGGTTATACCAACAGGTGTCAATACCGCTGTTTATACCACCCAAAATATCAGACGACTGACTGTCGCCAACAACAAGCATTTTTGATTTGTCTTTTTCTGGAATTTTATCAATCACAAAATCAAAATATTCAGTGTCGGGTTTTTGGCTGCCTGCATCTTCAGAAACAAAAACACCGTCAAAATAAGGTTCTAACCCTGAACCTTTAATTCTGCTGTATTGTGTGGTGCAAAGCCCGTTTGTGGTAGCACAAAAGTAATATCCGCGTGATTTTAAATAGTCAAGCACTTCAAAAACACCGGGGATAGTATAATTACTTTCGCCTAAATAGGTTGTGTATTTTACTGCCATTGTTTTGGTGTCGGCAGTAAGGCCAAAATGTTCACAAAAGCTTTTAAAACGGCCTTCATAAATCATTTCTTTGGGAATTTCACCATTTTCAAAGCGTTCCCACCAACCACGGTTTATTTTCGAATAAATTTCAATTGCTTTATCATCAAAGGGAAGGTTGTATTCCGACAAAACCCGCCTAATTGAAACGGCTTCGGCTTTTGAAAAATCTAACAGTGTATTATCTAAATCTAAAAAAAGGGTTGTGTATTTCATTTTTTATCCCCAAAATAACATAAAAATAAATGACGGCAAATAATTTGTTGCTAAAAGACCAATTAAAAACAGTAAAACATTAACGCCGCCTTGTTTTCTAAAATCTTCGGCAATATCGTCGCTATTTGTTTTAATGTCTTTAATTTTAGAAATTGCGTTTTGCCTATACCACCAGTCGCCAAAAATTGCTACCATAATATGCATAAGTGTACTTAAGCCAGAACTTAAAAATGCGGCAATTAAAAGGGAAAAATGTATTTGTGAAAGGTTAAGGGTTAAAAATTGCATCATTTCAGCGGTGGTCCTAACATCTTCAAACCCAAGATTTATGAGCGTTATTTGAAGTGGGAAGGTTAAAAGACTGAAAATAACAGTTAAAATTGTGCAAATAATACCCGCCTTGTACATTTTTCGTGATAAAAACCATTGTGACGGAAAGAAAAATGCCATAAGGTTCCAAGATTTTTTCTGTTCGTTTGAAAGGCGCTTAAATTTTGGAATATAGCGCGCGGTGTTGGAAATAACAAAATTGCGGGCTTCTTTTGCAGTTACGCCGTCTTCAATTATTTCGTCGGGTGCAACACCACCCAAAAAGTCCATAGGTGGAAGATTTTTAAAAATTTCGTCACCGGGGGTATAAGTGTCATCTTTAACGGTACTTTGTGTGTATGGTTGCTTGTTATTAGCATCATTTTCGGCTGCTTTAAGCTTGTCATACTGCATATCGGTGCCGTGTGTTTCTTCGAGTGCACAGTGCCCGATAGAATTATAACATTCCCTGTGGTGTGGTGCGCCGCAAACAGGACAATAAACAACATCATCTTCTTCAAAAAGATATGCGTGGCACAAAGCACAGGTTTTGTTTTGTTTTTCTAGAGTCATAAAACTGCTCCTTCTAAAATGTTGGTGCTTTCAAAAAGTTTTTGAAAATATTCTTTTCCATAATTGTGAAAACGACCAAGCTTTATCATTTTTTTAAGCTCGTCAGCATCAACCCATTTTACTTCTGCAACTTCGCTTTCTTGAAGCTTTAAGCTTTCAATTTCAGGGTTGGCGATAATAAGCCAAGCATCTAAAAATGAATTTCTTCTCTTAAGGTTAAAAATTTGTTTAAGTGTGTCTTGGTTTGAAGCAATGCCCAGTTCTTCAAAAAGTTCACGCTGTGCAGCAGTAAACGAATCTTCACCCGAAATTGCGGCACCACCGGTTGCGGCCCATTCACCGGGCATAAGTTTTTTCCTCTCGCTTCGGCGTTGAATTAAAAATTTGCCGTCGGGCGATACAACCCAAATGTGCACAACAAGGTGATATTCACCGGGTTTTAAAAAACCGCGACCTCTAACAGCGGTTTTACCTGTTAGTACGCCGTTTTCGTTAAATATATCCCAAATTTCTTTATTCATTATGTGATAAAATTCTCCCTATATTTTGCTGTCAAACAATACTGACAGCAGTATACTATATAAAATTAAATATATTATAACAAAATTGTGAATTTTTTTCAACAATTTATATCTTAGCTATTGTAAAAAGTTTAATTTTGTGTTAAAATTATGTTTGTTAAATTGCACATTGCGTGTCGGAATGTGCGAATGGGCGGGTCCTGTGCGACGGGATGCTACGAACCATGTCAGGCGGGGAACCGAGCAGCATTAAGTAGATTTTTCTGTGCGCCCCAGTAAATCGGTACATTCGTACATTCGGATGCGCAAGTTTTTTATTATTTTTTAAACCGAGGTGTAAAAATGGCTTATCAAGCATTATACCGCAAATATCGTCCCCAAACATTTTCTGATGTTGTTGGGCAAGAGCATATAACAAGCGTTTTAAAAAACGAATTGCGTGACGGCACAACTGTTCACGCTTATTTGTTTACGGGCACACGAGGTACAGGTAAAACCACCTGTGCCAAAATTTTGGCAAACGCTGTAAACTGCCTTAATAATAAAGATGGTGACCCCTGCTTAGAATGTGATAGCTGTAATTTGTTTTTAAACGGCGAAAATACTGATATTGTTGAAATCGACGCCGCTTCAAATAATGGCGTTGATAACATTCGTGAACTTCGTGAAATCATTGGCTTTACACCTGCGCAATCGAAGTATCGTGTTTACATCATTGACGAGGTGCATATGCTTTCAATAGGTGCTTTTAATGCACTTTTGAAAACGCTTGAAGAACCTCCCGAACACGCAATTTTCATTTTGGCAACCACCGAAGTTCATAAACTTCCTGCAACAATTTTGTCACGCTGTCAGCGGTTTGATTTTAGAAGAATTGACAGCCAAAAAATTGTTGAACGCCTTCAGCATATCGCACAACTTGAAGGTTTAACAATTACTGATGATGCTGCAACCTT
>JAZKYB010000245.1:0-3230 GCA_045611905.1 Acutalibacteraceae bacterium
CGAGAAGCATCTTCACAATGAACAAGGCGAGTTTTATCGCGGTTTCTTGTCCACTCAACCATCTTCAAATGGTTAGGACCATGACCGCTTTCGTTACCTGTAGACCAGAAAATGATGCTTGAATGATTTTTATAAAGTTCAACCATTCTTTCCATTCTTTCGATATGTTCATCCAACCAAACAGGGTTTGTACCGGGCCAAATTTCATCTTCCATATCAAACTTATATTCAACGTTTGGTAGACGACGAAGGAAGCCATGGGTTTCGATATCGGTCTCACAAATAACGTAGAAACCCATTTCATCGCACATTTCAATAAATCTTGGGTGTGGTGGATAATGTGCAGTTCTAACGCAGTTTATGTTGAGTTCCTTCATTAACTCTAAATCGTGGCGAAGTTCTTCTTCGGTTTGACACCAACCATTAAATTTGCTTGTGTCGTGGTGATTTATACCATGCAATTTAACGGCAACACCATTAATTAACAAGGCATAATCCTTTGAAACCTCAATCTTGCGAAGACCGGCTTTGAATTCAATTATTTCACCATTGCATTCAAAAACCAAATCATAAAGATATGGCTTTTCGGCGTTCCAAAGAATTGGGTTTTGTGGAGCAAAAGTAAATTCGTTTTCAATTTCCTTTTCACAAATAACAACGCCGCTATCAAAAATTTTAAGGTTGGCCCTTTTGTCTACCTTAATACTAAAAGCTTTATCATCAGACAAAATTTCAATGTCATTTATGTGGTTTTCAGGGCGATTTAAAATATAAACATCCCTAAAAATACCATTATATCTAAAGGCATCTTGGTCTTCAAGATAGCTGCCAACACACCATTTTAATACCTTTACGATAATGGTATTACTTCCCTTTTTCAAAAAGTCAGTAATATCAAATTCAGCACGAAGACGGCTACCTTGTGTGAAACCAACATAATTGTCATTTATGTATAAATAAGCGCAGGAAGACACACCTTCGAAAACGATATAATATTTATCTTTTAGGTTGTCAATTACAAACTCACGCTTATAAACACCACAAGGGTTATCATCCGGTACAAAGGGTGGGTCTACAGGATAGGGATAGTTAACGTTTGTATAATTTGGATTTTCATACCCCTTTAATTGCCAACAAGACGGCACTGTGATTTTGTCCCATTTTTCAATTTTTTCGGGCACATCAACATCACGGCCGTAATATGCAAAATCCCATTCGCCATTTAAAAGTGTGTATGTTGATACACCCTTTGGAATATAATGGCATCTTGGTGCTTGTCTGTTTTCGCTTGTGTTTAAAATGTCTTCATATTTACGCATTAAATCACCCACTTATTATGTCTTAAAACTTATTTGCAATTGCCTTAAAATCAAGTTCGCTTGTTGATTTTAAAACAATATCAGGCATTATTGAAGTTACCGTAACATTTATACCAACCGACAACATTCCCGCAGCGTGTATAGATTCTATACCTGCCTGAGCATCCTCAACACCAACACATTCCGATGGTTTAAAACCTAATTGTTCGGCACAGGTTAAGAAAATTTCGGGGTCTGGCTTTGGGTTTTTAACAAGTGCGGCATCGGCAATATAATCAAACATATCAGAAATTTTTAAAAGTTCCAATACCCTGCCTGCGTTTTTACTGATTGAAGCCACAGCACATTTCACACCATTGCTTCTGGCTTCGTTGATAAATGGAACAATACCTTCAAGAATGTCATTTGGGGTTAACTGTTCAATCATTTCTTTGTAATATTCGTTCTTTTTATTAGCCAAAGTTTCTTTTTCTAAAACCGAAAACTTTTCGGTTGCATTATTTTTTTCTAAAATTATTTCAAAGGAATTTATGCGCGAAACGCCCTTTAAAAGTTCGTTAATATCTTCATCAAAATAATAACCCAACTCGTCAGCAAGTTTTTTCCACGCAAGATAATGATATTTTGCAGTATCGGTCAAAACACCATCTAAATCAAATATTAAAGCTTTTAAAGACATTTTTTTAATTCCTTTCCATAAACTGTTACTTTAGAATTTTTAACACCATTAATTTCAACAACATTTTGAGATATTGTAATTGAAAGTGCTTCACCCTTCCAATTAAGCTTGAATGAAAGCTTTTTCCAATTTTTTGGCAAACGCGGTGAAATATCCAAAACATCATTAGTAAAGCTAACGCCCGCAAAACCAAAAATTGCAGTGTTCCAAGCGCCACCATTAGCAGCGGGATGTGTGCCGCCAATATATAAGGAACCCAAATATTGTTTTGTGTTTCCTGTAAGGTCAACGCTTGCGGTTTTCATAAAGTATTTATAAGCCCAGTCGGTATTGCCGATTTCTGCCGCAACAATGGCATAAGCACAAGCCGAAAGACTTGAGCCGTGTTCGGTATAGGGTTCATAAAACTGCCAATTGGCTTTTTTAATTTCAACAGAATATTCATTTCTGAAAACGTTAAGCATCATTATAACATCTGCCTGCTTTAATGTCATTGTTTCAGAAGCAAGACCATGACCGCCCCAATATTCGTTTTCTTTTAATTCGCGGGTTTTTAAAACTTCGGGTGTGACATCTTCAAGTCTAAAATAACCATCGAATTGTTCAATTATCCCACGGTCATCAGGCTGTGGAACATATAATTTTTCAGAAAAATCATAAGCCCAGGTCAAATCTTTGTCAAACGCCTTAAAGGTTTGTGGATAATTCGCCTTTACCACTTCAATGGCTTGCACAAAAATATCCGCCGCGTGTTTTACCATAATATTGGTAAACGCATTATTGCTTACACGTTCGTGATATTCATCAGGTCCGACAACATCCAAAAGCTCATAACGGTTTTTATACGGTTTAAATGATGAATATGTGTAATAAAACCATAAACATTCATACATTAAATCTAAACCGCCATCAACCAATATGGTGTAATCACCTGTTGTTCTGCAATAGTCCCATATTGCAAAAACTATATCGCCCGAAACATGAATTTGTTTATCCTTAAAGTATGTTCTTTGGGGTCTGTTTGTGAAAATGTCAGTAACATTAAACAGTGTGCAAGCGTCATCGCCTGTTTCCTGGCTTTCCCACGCAAAGAACGCACCTTCATACCCAAATTCCTTGGCTTTTCTTTTTGCGCCTTCGATTGTATTTACCCTGTATTTTAAAAGGTTTCGTGCCGCTTTGGCATCAGTAAACTGGAAGAAAGGCAACATAAACATTTCGGTGTCCCAAAA